>NZ_JBFJYW010000060.1:0-14395 GCF_041622395.1 Pontiella sp.
ACGCGCAGGGTGTCCGGCGCCATGCCTTCGAGGTTTTTGAACGGGAAGTGCAGCGCCTTTTCGGTGCCGGGCAGGTCGTATTTGAAATCGAAGTTGTAGAACTGCGAGTTGTCGATTTTTTCGACGTCGTAAATTTCCGGGCGCAACGGGTTTCCGTCGGCGTCGAGCGAGCGGCTGTACTGCTCGAACTCCTGCAGCAGGTTGCGATAGCCGTTGTCGGCGACCTGGTTTTTGACGTAGCTGCGCCAGCCGCATTCCGGATTCCAGAAACTCTTCGGTTTCAGGCCCAGATATTTTTCGTAGATGTCGTTGGAAAACTTGATGGCCCAGCGCCCGTCCTCTTCCGGGAAGTTCGGCAGCATCGGGTGGGCGTACGGGGAGCCCATGAACTCGCACTGCCCCGCGGCGATGGCGGCTTTCAGCTTGGCCAGCACGTCCGGCGTTTTGATGGCCATTTGCTCAATCGTGTATCCGGACGCTTCGAACACATATTTATCGTTCGGCAGCTTTTCGCGGTAGGTATCGAAGATCAGCTCATAGCTGCGGCGGATGACGAATTCAAACCGCCCCTCCGGCAGATAGGCATAATTCAGATTCGCGTGATAAATCGAAACATACTTCATGGGTTTACCTTCTCATTGATTTTCGGTTTCCAACCATTGGAAACATGCAAACAAACGACCCCTGACTGACGAGATCGCACTGAATCGGGGTAACAGACCCATGGTTGGGCTGCATCAGACAGCCCCCCGAAATTATTTACTGGGCGAGAAAAATAACGACCCCACACCAGATGTAAACCCACGCTCAGGTTTCTCTGTTAAACCAACGTTGCGAGGGCCCGGTTCTCCGGAGCAGGCCGCGTTTTCCGCACGTTGGCGCTATTTTCCGTTCCACGTATATTCGGCGCCTTTGGCGAGCTTCACCGTTTTTTCGGCCTTGCCGTAGCGCAGTTTCAACGGATTTCCGTTCAGGGAGCGAATGGCGGCTTTTTTCAGCTTGCCGTTTTTCCATTCGAGATCCACTTCAAAGCCGCCGCGGGCGCGCAGGCCTTCCACCGAACCGTCGTTCCATACCGACGGGAGTGCGGGCAGCAGCTCGAGCGCGCCGTCGTGGCTCTGCAGCAGCATTTCCGCAAAGGCGGCCGTTCCGCCGAAGTTGCCGTCGATCTGGAACGGCGGATGATAATCAAACAGGTTGTTCATGGTGTTTTTGGTCAGCAGGTTTCTGAGCAGCACGTAGGCGTGGTCGCCGTCGCGGAAGCGGGCCCAGAAGTTCACCTTCCACGCCATGCTCCACCCGGTTCCGCGATCGCCGCGCGTTTCCAGCGATTTGCGGGCGGCTTCGTAGAGTTCCGGCGTGGCTGCCTGGGTAATCTGGTGTCCGGGATGCAGGCCATACAGATGGGAGGTGTGGCGATGGTCCACGTCGGTTTCTTCATAGTCTTCGATCCACTCCTGCAGGCGGCCGGTCTTCTCGCTGATCTGCAGCGGCGCCAGATTCGCCAGCGTTTCCTGAACCTCTTGAATAAATGCCGCATCGAACCGACCCGACGGATCGATGGCGCGGTTCGCCTCAATCACCCCCGTAAACAAGTCGTGAATAATTTCGAGGTCCATCGTCGCGGCATAGGTGAAGTCGGTCTTGTCGCCGTTCGGCAGGAAGAAATAGTTTTCGGGCGAGTGCGACGGGATACTGACCAGCTTCCCGGCCGCCGGCGTGCCATCCGGAGCAACCACCAGGAAATCGAAGAAAAACCCGGCCGCGCCCTTCATCAGCGGATAAGCGCGGGTTTCGAGGAATTCCCGGTCGCCGTTAAAGCGGTAGTGTTCCATCATATCGCGCACGGCCCAGGCCGCCCCGAACGGCCAGATTCCGTGCACACCATCGGCCGGCGCGGTAAAGCCGTAGATGTCGGACAGGTGGTGAACCACCCAGCCGCCGGCATCATAATGCACCTGGGCCGTGTGCCGGCCGGACTCCACCAGGCTTTCGAGATAATCGAACATCGGCAGATGGCATTCCGACAGGTTGCACACCTGCGCCGGCCAGTAGTTCATCTGGAAGTTGATATTGAAATGGTAATCGCTGTTAAAGGGCGCATGGATGGATTGGCACCAGACCCCCTGCAGGTTGGCCGGCAGACAGCCCGGCCGCGAGCTGCCGATGAGCAGGTAGCGACCGAACTGGAAATAAAGCACTTCGAGCTGCGGATCAAAAGCCCCGGCCTTGATGGCCTGCAACCGTTCGTCCGTCGGCGTCTTCACCGCATCGGTGGTGCCCAGATCGAGTTTGACGCGGTTGAACAGCGCCTGATGGTCGGCAATATGATCCGCGCGGATCTGCGCATAGGTTTTTGACCCGATTGCATCCAGGTAGCCCGCGCACCGCGCCGAGGCATCGCCGGAAATATCGGACGGGCCGTTGTAGCTGGTTGCGGCGACAATCAGCAGCGTCACTTCATCGGCATTGGACACCTCCAGTTTCCCATCCCGGGAAACCACCGTTCCGCCATCGACGACCGGAACCAGATGCGCTTCATAATCGATGCCCAGCTTGCCGCGCACAAGCATGCGATTTCCGGCATCCGAGGTGACGGTTGCGTTTTCGCGCGAAAACTCGGCGCGGAAATCAATCTGCGCTTTTCGGTCCGCTTTCAGGTTGATGACGATCGCCTGATCCGGCGCGCTCGCAAACACCTCGCGCACATACTCCACGCCGTCGATGGTGTACTGCGTGCGGCTGATGGCGGTCGTCAGGTCGAGGTCGCGGCGGTAGCCGGACACCTTGTCGGTTTCCGGGAAATCGAGGAAGAGGTCGCCCAGCGTCTGGTAGGACTTAATCTTATACGGACGGCCCATCATCTTGCGTTTGGCCAGGCTCTTGGCTTCATTATTCTTGCCCTCAAAGAGCAGACGCCGAACGTCCGGCAGCGCGCCCAGCGCCTCCGGATTGGTATAGTCGGTCGGAACCCCGTCCCACAGCGTCTCTTCATTGAGCTGAATGCGCTCGTGGTTAATCCCGCCGAACACCATGGCCCCCAGCCGGCCGTTCCCCACCGGAAGCGCCTCCGATTCCCACATCGTCGCCGGCTTGCGATACCAAAGCGTCAGCGGCTCTTTCGGAGCGTCCGCCTCCTGGGCGAAATGATAGCCGACACCCGGGTTATTCGGCTCCGGCGGTTGCTTCGGCCACGCAAGAACCGATCCGGCAGAAAGAATGAACCGGACAAACAGCAACAGGAAAAATCGGTTGCTTTTCATCCTAAATCCGGGAATGGAACCACACAATTCCGCCAAAGCGGAAGGAATTGCCTCAGATGGATGCGGATACTCGATGAGATAAGGCGTTTTTCCCGCGCACCCACCGAAGGAAGAGCCGGTTCGGCACATCCTGTTCATGAATCTGTGTTTATCCGCGTTCATCTGTGGTTCGTTTACTTTTCTAGGTTCATTGGTTATCGATCCTCGCTCCAACCGCTTCCTTCAACTCGTTCGACCGCGGCATGGCGCGGAACCACGCGTTCCCTATCGGACTTTTCGCACGGTATTGTCGACACCATGATCTGTGATCGCGCCACGGCTTTTGACCTTGTTGGAAGATGCAAACTCGGTGAGTTCCACCGGATGCGGCGTTTGGTTAATCAGGGTAATCCCGCTCGCGGCGTTTTTGCTGCGGAGCTCGGATGCGTCGGAGTTGTCTTCGGTATAGCGCTCGCCCGTACTGCCGATCATGATCGGGCGCAATTGTTTGGGGTTGCGGCCCTCATAGGAGATCGTGATCGTATGCCCGCTCCCGACAAGCGTTGCCAACGGGTGATCCCCCATCTCATTCGGGTGGCCCATCAACTCGAGTTCGATGTCCGCATTGCGTCGATTGCTGTAGGGGATGGAAAGCAGGGGACTGAATGCGGCGTCGCCCTTGCAGTTGCGAACGGTACAGTCCGACGGAAGCCCATAGGCGGTACCGCCCGCCTCACGCACCGTGCAATCCGTGACCGTTGCACTGGAAGCCGCCGTCAGGGCAATGCAGCTGCGCATGCGGGTGAGCGTACAGTTTTCAAGCGTCACATATCCGGTCGCGCGCTCCTCTCCATCCTTATTCACGCCGCGGACATACGCGCGAATTCCATCCTCCGTCAGACTCAGCATTTCGCCTTTCGGAATGGGCTGCCCCTGTTTCCAATCGGGAAACATCATTTTATAATCATGCTCTTTGGCAAGGCCGCTTGTCTCCGCATAGATTTCATCGGTCCGTCGCAGCATCCCCAGCATGTTCACCTTGCGAAACACCGCATCCTGCGCCCCGTGCAGATGAATCCCGTGGCCATAGGAAAACACCTTGAACGCGCAGTTCTCGACCAGGATCCGATCCCCCATCACCGACATCAGCGCATGCTTTTTCAGCCGGGCAACGGCCCCGCGCCCCTTTCCGTACAGATCCCCATATCCAAACGGAGATGAGCCGCGAATCGTGACGGAGCAGTCCTTCATCGTGAAATCGTTTCCGTCGATCACAAATTCATTGGCGCCGCGCGGACCGACCTGCTCGCCGATATCCTCAAATTCACCGCCCACAAACGTAATGGAGTCGCCGTAGATCCGGAACCCCATGTAGCCATGCGGATTTTTCGAGTTCGGCATATCCGCATAGACCTGCGTGTCGATTTCAATACGCACATCCGTAAAATCAAAGGTATTGTCCGAACCGCTGAAGTTGAAAATAATTCTTCGGGTCTTCAGGATAATAGCCCTTCTTCACCGTGTAGGTTCCCGGAGCGATGCGCACCTTGTTGCCGCTTTGCGCCGCATAGCTCGCCAGTTCATCCAGCGAAGAAATCTTCACCTGCCCCGCCAGCGCTCCGGCGGCAAGCGCAACGCTTACGACAAAAACCATCCGTTTCACAAACATGCTTCCCACCTCTTCCTTACCAATCCATCCGCAACGTCTTCGGCTCGCCGGACGCCAACTCAACCGTCTGCACAACCTTCGGGCAACAGGGCGTCGCCAGCTCGATCCCCTGGTCCTTCCGCGCACGCAGCTCCACCTCGATGGCATGCGCGGCGAGATCCCATTCGATGGACACCTCCACGCCGCCGCGCGCCAGTAGCCCCTTGACCGACCCTTTTTTCCACGCCGTTGGCAGCGCGGGCAGCACCGTGATTTTTCCCGGCACGGAAAAGAGCAGCATTTCCTGCACCGCCGCCGTCCAGCCCAAGTTGGCATCGATCTGGTAGGGCGCCGGCGCAAAATCGACGCCGATGCCGCTGCCGCGCCAGTCGTTGTGGGTCGTGTAAAAATTATTCATCACGCAAGCGCGCGACAGCAGGCTCAGGCAATTGAGCGCGGCATCGCCCTCGCCCATGCGGGCGTAGACGTTCGCCATGTGCGCCAGCGACCAGCCCGTCTGCGAACCGAGGCCGATTTCGAGGCGCTTGCGGATCGCCACTTCAAACGCCTTGAACAGCTCCGGGTCGGCATCGCGCGTCACTTCCAGCCCCGGGAACACCGGATAGATGTGCGACTGGTGGCGGTGCGCATAGTTGTCGTCGAAAAACGGGTGCATCCACTCGCACACCGCGCCGTCGCCGTTGATCTGGTACGGCGGAATTTTATCCAGCATCGCCTGCCAGCGCTCGACCTCGTCGCCGCTTTCGACCAGGTGCGTCAGCACCTCCTTGGCCAGCGCAAAATCCATCGTCGCATTCATCGCGGTTTCCATGGAGAGCATATCCGCCGCGCCCTCGGCATAGTTGCCCGGATGGTTTTCCGGGGAATTCGACGGCGAACTCAGATAGCTTCCGTTTTCATCGACCGTGAAAAAATCCTCGTAGAACTGCGCCACCTCGCGCAGGTACGGAATGCAGCGCTCCTTCAGAAACACCTCGTCGCCCGTGTGCAGATAATAGTCGTAAAAATGCTGGCCGACCCATGCCGCCGCGCCCGTCCAGTGCAGGATGTGCGGCTGGATGTCCTTGAACAGCCCCGACGGCGGCGTCGTGATGCACGACATCAAAATGCCGCGGCACCCGTAGAGTTTTTGGGCGTTCTCGCGGAAGTCGTCCATCATGCGCTCGACATAGTCGAAGACCGGCAGCGCCACCTCCGGCATGTTGCCGGACATCGCCTGCCAATAGTTCATCTGCAGGTTTTCGTTGGCCATGTTAAAGGTCCAGTAGCCGCGGTACGATCCGCACCACTTGCCCTGCAGCGGGCACGGCCGGCTGCCCTCGCGCGAACTGGAGATCAACAGATAGCGGCCGTAGGCCCACATTTTTTCGACCATCGCCGTGGAAACCCGCCCCTGATAGGCATCCATCAGCAGCGCTTCGTTGGAGCGCTCCCGCCCCTCCGCGCCGAGGTCGAGCGCCACGCGCCCGAAGAGCTCGCCGTGCGCTTGCGCGTGCGGGGCCAGCAGGCCGGCATAATCCGTGCCGAGGCCGCGGAGCGCCTGTTTGAGCGTTTTCCACTCCTTGGCGCGTTCGCCCTTCACGAACATTTTGAGGACGACCAGCGCCCGATCCGCCTCCTTCGCCACGCGGGCGACCGCTCCGAAATCGGTGCCGTCGTCGTTGCGGGCCGCATAGAAAATCCATCCGGGTTCATCGGTGTTCACCTCGACGTTTTCCGGCAGTTTGGGATCGGGCTGGTCGCAGATATGCGCATCGAGGCGGTCGTGCAGATCCAGCGAGATCTCCGCATCCAGCGCCCCGCCCTGGCTGGTGATTTCCATCACCACGCAATCGTCGGCGCGCGAAACGAACAGCTTGCGGCAATAATCGACGCCGTTGTCGCTCCAGCCCACGCAAACCTCGCCGGTCGCCAGGTTCAGCTCGCGGCGATAGTGCTCGAAACCGCGGCGGACGGGAATCTTGATTTTGAGGTCGCCGAGCGGCAGCGGCGCACCAATGTCGGCCTGGTAGCCGGCGTCTTTGAGCGCGTTGGAAAGAATCGGGTCGGCGGCATAGGCATCGCCCTTCGCGAGGTGCTCGCGGATTTCCGGCAGCTTATGGCTGACGTCCGGCAGCGCGTTGGTGACCACCTCGTGCCACAGGTCGTCATGCGTCAGCAGCACGGTTTCGTCGTGCACCGCGCCATAGGCCGCCGCGCCCAGGATGCCGTTGCCGGAAGGCAGCGCTTCCTTCCATTGGTCGCCCTGCCATCCGGCCGGAAAATTCATTGTCAGCTTGTGGTTCATAAAACGCCCCGATCGATCGGCACTTGGGATTATCGTTTTTCGATTTCGGTAAAATAGGCGCCGCCGGCCGCGCCCTGTTTATTGTAGAGATAGGTCAGCAGCTCGGTTTCGCCGGCCGGCAGGTCGAGCTCGATCACCACGCCCGTGCAGCCCGGCTCAACGGCAACCTCTTTCGAAAGCCCGGCGATCTCCACCTTGGCCCGCACGGTCTGTTCCACCGCTTTGCCCGCCCGCTTCGGATACTGGCGCAGCGTGAAGCGGTAGCGGCCCGCCGTTTTCACGTCGACCATCCACGGGGCGGTCACGCGCGGCAGTTGGCCGATCAGGCGGAAATTCCATGGCGGGTTGCCCTGCGGCATGTACCAATCCTGCGAGCAGAGCTCGACCGGGTTTTCGGTCGGATTGCCGATGTCGAGCCGCACCGGCGTCATGCCTTGCACGACCGACTGCCAGTAGGGCTCGTAGTGCGACCACAGCTCGGCAACCACCTCCGGGTGCTCGGCGGCGACGTCGGTGAGTTGCTGCGGATCGGCCTGCATGTCGTAGAGTTCGCGCCCGTGCAGCAGGCGCCAGCGCTCGGTCAGAATGTAGGAGAATTCCTGCTTCAGGCGGTCCTCCGGAAAGGCCGCGCCGCCGTGGAACTGCAGCACCACCGGGTCGCGCTCCAGTTTATCCGCTTCGCCGCAGAGCAGCGGTTTCAGCGAAAGGCCGTCCATGATGCGGTCGTTCGGCAGTTCGATCCCGCAGAGCTCCGCCAGCGTCGGGAAGAGGTCCACGTGAACCGCCAGCGCGTCGATATCCCGCCCGCCGTCCAGCCCGCCGTCCGGCCAGCGGATGAAGAAGGGAACGCGGTGGCCGCCGTCGAACACCGACGCCTTGCGGCCGCGCATGCCGGCGTTGAACCCGCCCGCCATCGGCAGCGAATCGTTGTTCGCGAACTTGGCGCCGACGTAGGTGCCGTTGTCGGTCATGAAGATCAGGATGGTGTTGTCCTCCAGATCCAACGCCTTCAGCTTTTGGCGCAACCGCCCGAAATTGTGGTCGATGTTGACGATCATGCCGTAGTAATCGGCCAGGATTTCGCGGTCGACCTTGTCCTTATACGGCGCGGACCACTCCTCGCCGACGAGGATCGGCGTGTGCGGCGCGTTGAGCGGAAGGTAGAGGAAAAACGGCTCGTCCCGATGCTCCTCGATAAAGCGCATGCCCTCGCGGAACCAGACGTCGGTGCAGTAGCCCTCGAACTTTTCGAGCGTGCCGTTGCGCTCGTAGGTGTCGTCGAAATAGTCGTTGCCCCAGTAGTCGGAAACCTGGCCGATGCCGCCGCAGCGGTGCCAGACCACGTCCTGGAAGCCGTAGTCCTGCGGGCGATGCGGGGCGCTGTCGCCCAGATGCCATTTGCCGAACATGCCGGTCGCATAGCCGTTGTCGGCAAACAAGTTGCCGAGGGTGCGCTCCTCGGTGTGCAGGATCGAGCGGCCGGCGCTGGTGCGGTAGGCCCCGTTGCGCCCCGGATCGCGCCCGGTCATCAGCGCCCCGCGCGTCGGGGTGCACAGCGGGCTGACGTGGTAATCGGTCAAGCGCACCGACTCGCGGTGGAACCGATCGAGCGCCGGCGTTTTCAGGATCGGGTTGCCGTGGCAGCCGAGATCGCCGTAGCCCTGATCGTCGGTCAGCACGAAAACCACATTCGGTTTGGTCGCGGCCTGGGCGCCGAGCACCCCTCCGGCCACCATCAGCAGCAGCGTCCCTATTCGTTTTCCAATGACCGCTCCCATCGTTCGCTCCCTACTTTCGATTGCTTGTTTTCTCGGAAGCCGTTATCCGGCCGCCTTCTTCAACGGTCATCTCGACGGCCACGGCGGGCCCCTCCAAACCGCTGATTTTAAACCGGTCGACCTTACCATCGGTTCGGACCACTTCAATGTCATCGGCGCCGTGCGCCACAATGGATTCAATGACCGGCCGGTCCTCGTGCAGCTCGACCGCGCTCAGGAAGCGGGCTTCTTTTCCGGAGCTGCGGGTGGCGATGATCTTGCGGTGGATATCGTCGCCGCCGACCGGATAGTCGCCGCCGAGCACGGCCTTGAAGCGGACGGCGTTCTTGCCCGTTAGGTCGATCCGAAGCACGCCGCTCTTCTTGCGGTCGTTGGGTTCCGCGGCCAGCGAGGTGGCGTAGTGCTCGCCGAAGAGGGTCACCGCTCCGCCCGCATAGTCCAGGTTTTCGCCGGCGGTTTCCGCCACGTTATCCGTTTCGACGTCGAAGGGAATTGGCCGTCCGGCGGCGTCGAGCAGTTGCGGATTCCCCAGAAAGACGGTCTTCGGGCTCTTGGCCTTCTCCACCCGGGTTTCGATGGCGAGGGTTTCGACGCCCCCGACCTCCAGGTCGAGCACCGCCTTGCCGAGGATCCACGGCGCGAATTGGCCCTCGGCCAGCAACTGGCCGTCGCCGGTCACGCGGTAGAAGAGTTGCCGGGCCACCTCGAGGCTTTCGGCATAGTTGCCGACCATCACGCCCGCCTGTTTCGGCCAGAGGGAATAGTAGTCGACATTCATGACGCCGGGCTCGGAACAGGATTGCCGACCGCCCATTTCGCCCTTCGACCAATCGAGCACGAAGCCGGCCTTGACCGTGCCGGCGGTCTCGTACCAGTTGCAGTCCGTGATGAACTGCGCGCTGCCGTATGGGTCCGGGTCGCATTGCGCGGTGTGCTTGACGAACCGCTTCGTGCCGGCGGAGAGATCGACCAGCCCCTTGCAGTTGAAGAGATTGTCGAAGTCGTGCGGTTGCGTTCCCTTGAGGTAGTCGGCCATCAGCACATAGTCGTCCGTGGTCACGATCAGGCGGCGCTGGAGGATCGGCTCGGAAGGCGTTCCGGTGTCGCCCTGCGGGCGCGGGTTTTCGGGGGTCGGTAGCCAACGGCCCTCCTGCCAGGTTTTTTCTTCCGGCATCTTCAGCGCGTAGGGCGTCTGCCCGCCGTAGGGCGGATCGATCCATTCGGTTTCGATCTCGGTGGCGGAAACCTGCATCAGGTCGCCGGAGTGGAACAGGATGCGGCGGTTGTCGGCGGGTTTCTGCATGCGGTGGTCGACCACCGCCATGTTATGCGCGTCGGAGGTCTGCACCCACATTTTGAACATGAACGACCAATAGCCGTACCACGAGGCTTCGGTGCCGTAGTGGAAGCGCCCGAACCGCGAGAGCGACGCCAGGCTGGTCTTGTCGAAGTGGCCGTGGTAGCCGCCGTGGGTGCCGTAGCGCTGCACGGTCTGGATGCGCTCGCGTTCCGGCCGCCCCGCGGCCTTGGAGCGGAGCACCGCAAAGCCGATGTTGTCGGCACAATAGGATTCCGCGCCCAGCGCGCCGTCCACCGCCGGCAGGTCGACCACGCCGTAGAGCAGGTCGCGCTTTTTCATCCGCTGGAGCAACGGCACATAGGCGGGGTCGCGCCACATGTAGTAGGCCATGTCGTAGCCGAAGCCGGCTTCGTTCTTGCCGCTGGTCAGATCGATCGATACGGAATCGCTGGTCGCGAACACCACGCCGCGGTAATCGGCCATCGGCAGCACCGCATCCCAAAGATCCTTCAAGGAGCGGTAGGTGCGGGTGGACGGCCCCTGCCGCTCGAAATTCATCCCGAGAAACTCGCCGCGCATGGCCCAGTCGGAGACCATGACATACTTCCCGTATTTGGCCGGAATCTTCCAGTTTTTGACCTCCATGCCCCAAGGATCGAAGGCGATGGCGACCGAGTTGGCCAGATTGGCGGTGAGGATGTTGTAGTTGGCGGTTCCCTCGAAATAGTGGCCGTCGTCCAGGATGCCCTGCCCCAGCAGATCGACATAGCCGCCCGTGCCGTGGAGGTAGCGCTCGACCTCGGAAAAATCCTGCATGACGAGGCTGTTCAACAGCGCTCCGGCCACCAGCCCGGCCTGATGGTTGTTGCCGTCGCCCGTCATCAGGTCGGCATCGACCCAGTGGCTGTAGAGGCGGAAACACCGCTCCAGATTCCGATGGTCCCGCGGCGCGAGCCCTTCGTGGTCGTACAGCAGATCGTAGCCGCGCGCCAGATGGATGAAGAACATGCCCTGATGCACGTGCGCTCCTTTGTTGGAACGGATCTTGGTCGGGTAGCCCGTTTCCGGATTGGAAAAATCCTTCAGGAATTGGAGGGCCTTTTCGGCCAGCCCTTCATCGCCGGAGAGCTTCCAGGCGATGGCGCATTCCGCCATCTCCTGCGCGGCGCTCAAGGAATAGCAATAGGTGCCGGTGCCGATGCTTGGGACGCGCCATTTTCGGGCCGCTGCCACCAGCTCGTCGCGCGCGTCGCGCGCCCAGTCGACCGTCTCGGCTTTTTGGGCGACGTCCCGCCAGCCGGCTTCGGTATGCAGCAGGTAGGGATGCGGCAGGCGCCGAACGGTGATGAACCGAAGCGCTTCGCGCAAGTCGCCGCGCCCGTCCGGAACGACGCCGACCGTGCGGCTTTCCCGCCCGCCGGGAGCCACCGACGCGTTCATTTCAACGGAGAGGGAAACCGTTTTTCGCTCCCCGGGGGCCAGCTCGAATTGCGTCTCGGAAAGCGTCGCCGGACACGCTTCCCAACCGCTTTCTTCGACCCGCAGCGCGACCTGCCGCGGCACGCCGCTTTCGTTTTCGACGACCAGATCGTAGACCGCCGTTTCGCCCGGCTCGACCGGTTTGGATTTGACGGCCGAGGTGAGCGAAACCGCCTTGCCGGTTTTGATGCGCGGCTGGCCGATCAGCACTTCGCCCCGGCACGCGCAGTCGATGGAGACGCCCTTGATCACCCGCCAGAACGCGCCTTGGTGGTGCTTGAAATCGAAATCCCGCAACGGAAGCAGCACTTGCTGCCACCCCGCGCCCTTGAGCCGAATCGAAGAGGAGACCGAGGCCTGATAATCCGGGCGGCCGATCTTCAGGGGATAAAGGGTCACCTCGATCTCCGCCGCCTGCGCGTCCGGCAGCTGCACCTCGAATTCGAGGTAGCGGTAGTCGAACCAGTTTTCGACGGCCACTTCGTCGAGCAGGTCGGAGAACGCGGGCGTTTCCCAACCCACGTAGGTCTTGGGCTCGGTATACTCGAAGGCCGCTCTCCCCGGCGCCTTGAGGATTGCAACCGGATCGCCCGCCGGCGTCTTCCGGTCCGATGCCGCCAACCCCGACCAATGGTCCAGGCGCTGGAAATCGCCCACGTTCAGGACCTCGGCATACCCCGTCGCAACCATGGCCAAGGGGAAAAACCAGCGGAACAACCTATGACTCGCAAAACATTTCATCTCAGCAACACCCTTACCCCGAATTCGACTGCATTGTTCTTTCGCCGCAACGGGACCCTGCCCGTTGGCGGCATACGACGACAACTTATATGAAAACCTACCAGCGACGGGTTTCGCGCCCAGCACCAAGGGAGTTTCCAAGTTAACTCCGGCGGGATGCAACGCCCCGGCGCTAGCGTCGGGGCGGTTGGATGGCCCTCACCCGATTGCCCTGCCCGTGGTCCTCCACCGGACCGACCGAGTCGATCCGGCAGTTTTTGACGTTCGGCTGAAGCACGAGTTTCGCGGTCGTGTAGTTGGTGATTTTGGAGTCGACCAGCCCCAGCTTTCCGCCGCACTCGAGGCCGTTGGCGGAGTCGGGCAGCGGGCGCGTGGTGCCGTCGTGCAGGATGAACTCGCACTCGTCCCCGCAGATGATGCCGAGGCCGGAGCGCTCGGTTGCGCGGGCCCCCTCCGGCGGGCTGAGCACGGTCAGCTCGAAGAAGGCGCCCTTCGGCCGGTCGCCGCGGGTGAGGTTGAAGACCGGATTATAGGCCACATCGCTTTTGCAGTTTTTCATGACCACCTTGCCGTTGTCGCCCACGCTTAGGTCGAAAGCAAAATCGCCGCACTCGAGCACGGTCACGTTTTCCAGGGTGATGTCCCCCTCCGGGCAGAGCAACTGGAAGCAGCCGCGCAACCGTTCGACGGTGGTATCGACCACGGTGATGTTCCGGACGTTGTTGTAGGCCCGGATGCCGTCCTCGGTCAGCGGAATGATCCAATCGCGCGGAATGGGCTGCTGCTTGCGGTACATCATCTCGAAGTTAAAGTCCACCGCTCGCCCGACGCGTTCCTTGAAGATGTCGTTGGTCGGGCGCAGTGCGCCGGTGAGATAGCAGTCCTTGATGGTGACGCCGTCCACGTTGTGGAAATGGAGGCAGTGCCCGAACGACTGCTGATACACCTTGCAGCCGATCAGCGAGGTGTCGTTGGCGTTCAGGATACTCATGAAGGAGTGCTTGTTCAGCCGGCCATGGTGCGAGCTGCCTTTGCCGTAGAAATCGGTATAGCCATAGGGAATGGAGCCGCGGATCACGAAGGTGCAGTTGAAGAACCGGTTGCCGTCGCCGCAGACTTCGAATTCGCATTCCGTGGCGGCGAAATCGGGATAGGGCTTGTCGAGCACGTTGCGGAAGTAGCCGCCGATAAAGGTGTTGTTGTCGCCGTTGATGTGCCACGAATCCGCCACGTGGCTCCCCCGCGAAAGCGTGCCCTGCAACGAAACCGGGGTTTCGATCACCACGCCGCGCAGATCGAAATAGTTGTTCGATCCGTTGACCGCGAAGATGTGGTCCTGCTTGAGCAGCTGGAGTTCGCCCGATTCGTTTTTATGCTTGGCCTTGAACTGCAGCGGCGGGTCGGTCTTGGCCGCGCGATAGATGCCCGGCTTCATCCGTATTTTTTTCCCGCTCAGCTGGATCGCCTGCCGGAACTCGTCCAGCGAATCGATCAGGACATATCCCGGCCGGACCTCGAAATCCTCCGTGACCGGCTCGGGCGGAGGCGGCTCGCGCGCAATGACCTGCATCGGCGGATTTTCCAAGAACTGGAATCCGAAGCCCGGTTGCTCTTCGGGTTTTGGCGGGGCGGCTTTCGCGTTCCAGCCGGCCAACATGCCGGCCGCCGCAACCCCCCAAACAACGACCTTCTTCATGACAGATTATCTCCCTTACTCCGCCCCCCGGCAGAAACGATACAGGACCCCGCGGAAGCGCTTATTCCGCCGGGCCGAAGCTCACGCAGTCGAGACCGAAGTACGTCCCGCTGCTCTTGGGGTTCTTTCCGGCAACCTCGGCGCGCAGCAGATAGACGCCGTCGACCGGATCGAATACGCCCAGCTTAATCGCGCCGGACGGC
>NZ_JBFJYW010000061.1:0-14242 GCF_041622395.1 Pontiella sp.
CCCCTCGCCGGCAAACTTGGCAAACGCCTGCGCAACCAGCGGATGGTAGAAGAAGCGCGGATAGCCCAACCGCAGCCGGGCCATGGTGGCCGGATCCTGTTCCTCGTAGCCGACGACGTCCCGCCAGCGCGGCAGGCACATCGAGATGGCGTGCGTCGTGTTCGGGACCGGCTGGCCCAGATCCTCGGCCCGCCAGAGCGGATGGTTGCGTAGGGTTTCCTGTGGCATGGCTTTTTACTCTGGGAAAGGGGTTTGGCCTGCGGGCCATGTTGTCGTTTAAAGAGGGTTTAGCGAGGTTTGGAGATCGGCGATCAGGTCGCCGGCGTCTTCGATTCCGACCGAGAAGCGGACGAGCCCGTCGGTGATGCCGACGGCTTCGCGCTCGGCTTTGGGGATCGACGCATGCGTCATCGAGGCCGGGTGGCAGATGAGCGATTCGATCCCGCCGAGGCTTTCGGCCAGCGTGAATAGCTTGAGGTTCGAGACCAGCTCCACCACCTGCGCGAACGGAAGGTCGAAGAGGGCCGTCACGATGCCGCTGCCGCCCCGCATCTGTTTCTTTGCCAGCGCGTATTGCGGGTGCGAGGGCAGAAACGGGTAGCGCACGGTTGCGGTGCAATCGAGCCCTTCGAGGAACTCCGCAACCTTCAGCGCATTCTCGAAATGCTTCTCCATGCGGATGCCCAGCGTTTTGACTCCGCGCGAAATCAGCCAGCAGTCGAACGGCGACGGATTGAGGCCGATCGCCTTCTGGGCAAAGACCATCTTTTCGTTCCACGCTTCCGAGTTGGTGCAGACCACGCCGCCGAGGCAGTCGGAGTGCCCGTTGATGTATTTCGTGGTGCTCGAAAGGCTCAAGTCCGCCCCCAGCGCGAGCGGGTTCTGGAAATAGGGCGAGGCAAACGTGTTGTCGACCAGCAGCGCGGTGCCGGCCGCGTGGGCCGCTTCCGCGACCGCCTCGATATCGATGATTTTCAGCAGCGGGTTGGTCGGCGACTCGATCCAGACCAGCGCCGGGTGCTGCCTTTCGATCTCCGCATGGTTCGCCGGGTCGGAAAGGTCGACGTAGCCGATCGTGACGCCGAACTTTTTGAAGACCTGGTCGTAGATCCGGTAGCTGCAGCCGTAGATGTTCTCTTCCGCCACCACGTGGTCGCCCGCCTTGAGCGTCGAGATCACCGCCGTGACCGCCGCCATGCCGCTGCCGAATACCGTGGCATAGCGGGCCTGCTCCAGATGGGCCAGGGTCGCCCCCAGGCGGTCGAAGGCCGGGTTGCCGGAGCGGGTGTAGTCGTAGCCGCGCGTTTCGCCGGGCGCGAGCTGCGCAAAGGTGGAGGTGAGGTAGACGGGCGGTATCACGGCCCCGGTTTCCCGGTCCGCTTCCTGTCCGATATGGATGGCTGCCGTGTTGAATTTCATGCGTTTTCGGAATAACCAGTTATCCGATCCTTTATTAATTGTTTTCAGGATTCGGAAGCTACTGCGCCGCGGCCGTTCCGTCAAACTTTGTCGTCTTCAAAGGAATCCCGCTTGACGCAAAAGGCCCATTAGAAGACCTTGTTCGTTTAACTCCGAGGTATCCGATGGCAGAGAGTGGTGGCAAATCCAGCAAGGTGTACGTTTCCAGCGACGGAACGCGCTATATCGACGTCCGGACCGCCGACGCCGCATCCCGCGGCAAGGTGATCAGTCTTTTTAGCGGCGCGGGCGGGCTGGACATCGGGTTGGAGCAGGCGGGCTTCGAAACCGCCGTCTGCGTCGAGATCGATGCCGACTGCCGCGAAACGCTGCGCCACAACCGCCCCGGCTGGAAGCTGTTCGAACCGGGCGACGTCCGCGCCGCCGATGCCGGCGCGTTGCTGGAACTCGCCGGCCTGGCCCGGGGCGAGGCCGCGCTGGTGGTGGGCGGCGCTCCGTGCCAGCCCTTCAGCAATATCGGCAAAAAGCAGGGGTGGGACGATCCGAAGAACGGCGACCTCTTCCTGGAGTTCGTGCGGGTGGTCAAAGGCGCGCTGCCCAAGGCGTTCATCTTCGAAAACGTCACGGGCATCACCCAGGGCCGGCACGCCGAGGTGATCGACTACATGTATCGGCAATTCGAAGGGCTGGGCTATGGCTTGTCGCACCGGGTCATAAATGCCGCCGACCATGGCCTGCCGCAAACCCGCTCGCGCTTCATCCTGCTCGGCATTCAGGGCGTGGCGGCGCCCGCCTTTCCGCTGCCGACGCATTCTAAGGGGCTGAAGGAATGGCGCCGCTTTGTCGAAGGGCTGGAGGACGCACCCGCCTTCGAGTCCGCCCGCTGGAGGTCGATCGGCGAAACCTTCGCCGCGCTTCCGTCGGACTACCGGAAGCGGCCGGACTACGTCGTCATGAAAAACGGCCCGGTGGTGGTTGAGCGCATGAAGCGGATCGGTCCCGGCGAAAACTTCAAGGTGCTGCCGATGTCGATGCGCCCCAAGTGCTGGCAAAACGGAAAGCACCAGGGGCAGGACACCTTCGGCCGTCCGCGGTTGGACGAGCCCTCGGCCACCATCCGCACGGCCGCCTACAATCCGACGAAGGGGAAATATATCCATCCCGTCGAGCACCGCGGATTCGACCTGATCGAGATGGCCGCCCTGCAGGGCTTCCCCTACGAATGGGAGTTCCGCAGCGTGCGCGGCGGAACGACGCTCGTTGGCGGCGGCAAGCAGATCGGCAACGCCGTGCCGCCCCTGCTGGGCAAGGTGCTCGGGCTGGCGGTTGCCCTGCAGATGGGATGACCGAACGCGTTCTACCGCAGGATCGCGGCGAAAAACTCCGTGGCCTCGTTGAGGCTGTTGACCTCGTAGACGGCGTCGACCGCCGCCTCCGGTTCGTGGTCCGGCGACGCGATCGAATGGGTGGCGACGGTGCGTAGCGCCCGGCGGTCCGCGTCGCCAAGCTTCGTCGAGACCGCGTAGTATTTCAGATCGACCGGAGTCCCGGGCTTTAGCTTCGTCTGCAGGTGGGCGTGGACGGCTTTGGTCAAGCTGCCCTCGTGCGCGATCTGCAGGCGCCTATCGGGGCGCAGCGACAGCTTGACCGAGGCGTAGCCCGCAATGGCTTCAAGGCCGCAACGGCCGATCAATTCGCGGTAGGCGTTGTCGAGCAGGGCGAGCGATTCTTCCGTCAAATGCCCGATCTGTTCGCCGAACCATGGCGGCAGGTCGATGGCGCGGGCGTTGATCAGCACGAAGTCGGGGTTCGAGGTAACGAGGCTCACCGCGGCGGAGGTCTTCACCTTGGTCCGCAATTGTTCGATGATCGCGAACGGCTCCGGTTGGTAGAGTCTTGCCCGGTCGAACTGCGACACGTTGGGAATCTGCAGCGGCAGCAGGCGGGTGCGCGCGGCGATATGGTAGTTCCAGCCCTCCAGGGCCAGCAGCCACTCGTACCAGTCGCCATGCGCATTGGCCAGCGAGCCGCTTGTAACCGCCGGATAGAGCGCCCTCAGTTGCGCGTCGAATCCGTCGATGAGCTCCGTGAATGGGACGTGCCGCGGGGGCAGTTTATTCGAAAGCATCCCGCAAAACGCCGCGCCCTTGTCGAGCTGTAGGCGTCCGCCGGAGGTTTCGCTGAAATAGCTCATCGCTCAAAGTAGGTGTATCCGCGCATCCCGTTTTCAAACGCTTCCATGATCTGGCGGCGGTCCTTGGCCGTGATGGCATCGTTGCGCACGGCGTTTTCCGCCAGCTGGCGGATGCGCTGGATCATGCGCTTGGGGTCGTATTCCACGTAGGAAAGGACGTCGGCGACCGAGTCGCCTTCGAGTTCGCGGGAATAGTGCAGGGCACCGTCGGTATCCACTTGGATGGTGACGACGTTGGTGTCGCCGAGCAGGTTGTGGAGGTCGCCGAGCGTTTCCTGGTAGGCACCGACAAGGAAGACCCCGAGGTAGTATTCCTGATCCGTCAGGTTGTGCAGCGGAAGGGTGTCGCGCGTCGTGTATTGCCCGACGAAGCGGTCGATTTTTCCGTCGCAGTCGCAGGTGATGTCGGCCACGACCACTTCGCGGTCGGGCTTTTCGTTCAGCCGATGGATCGGCATCACCGGGAAGAGCTGGTCGATCGCCCAGACATCCGGCAGCGATTGGAACAGGCTGAAGTTGCCGTAGTAGATGTCGGCCAGCATGGCCGGGAGCCCGCGCAATTCGTTGGGGACGTATTCCATCTCCTCCGTCAGCTTCGCAATGCGCGTCACGATGTGCCAAAAGATTTCGCCGGCTAGCGCGCGCTCGCGCAGGCTCATGGTGCCGCGTTTGAAGCGCTGGTGGATTTCGTCGCGATAGTAGTAGGCGTCGTGGAAGCACTCCTGCACGTTGCGGAGGTTGACCACCCGGACGACCGCCATGAGGTTGTGCAGCAGTTCGTGGGCGTCGTCCGGAAGCTCGGTCGGCAGATCGCTGATCTCGAACCGGCTTTCGTCCAGAATGTTGAACAGCAGAACGGAATAGTAGGCCACCGTGGCGCGGCCGGACTCGGTGACGATGTTCGGGTGCGGAACGTCGTTCTCGTTGAGCGTGCTCGTGAGGTTCTCGACGATCGCCAGGCAATATTCATCGAGGCTGTAGTTGCGGCTGGCTTCGGAATTCCCGTGCGAACCGTCGTAGTCGACCGCCAGCCCGCCGCCGAGGTCGAGGATGCCCATCGGTGCGCCTTCGTTGACGAGCCCGATGTACACCCGGCACGCTTCGACGACCGCTTCGCGGATATCCCGGATGTCCGGAATTTGCGAGCCAAAGTGGTAATGCAGCAGTTTGAGGCAGTCGAGCATCCCGACTTCCTTCAGCCGGTCGACCAGATCGCACACCTGCGACGGGTTGAGGCCGAATACGCTGCGCTCGCCGCCGGATTCGTTCCAGTGTCCGGAAGCCTGCGTGGAAAGTTTCAGCCGCACCCCGATGATCGGCGGAATGCCGAGCGTCTTGGAGCGCTCGATGATCAGTTCGAGTTCGGACGGGGTTTCCACCACGAAAATGCACTGCAGGCCCATTTTGCAGGCATAGAGTCCGAGTTCCACGAACTCTTCGTCCTTATAGCCGTTGCAGATCAGGTAGGCCTGGGGGTCCTGCATGTAGGTGAGGGCCGCGATCAACTCGGGCTTGCTGCCGGCTTCCAGTCCGTGGTGGTAGCGTGCGCCGAATTCCGTGATCTCCTCGAGCACCTGCTGCTGCTGGTTGACCTTGATCGGGTAGACGCCGCGGTAGTGGCCCTGGTAATCAAACTCCTGGATCGCCCGCCCGAAACCTTCGTGCAGCTTCTTGATGCGGGAGTCGAGGATGTCGGAAAAGCGCAACAGCACCGGCATGTCCATGCCGCGGTCCGTCAGGCCATCGACGATGTTGCGCAGGCTGACGCCCACCCCGTTGCCGTGCGGATGCACGATCACTTCGCCGGATTCCGACACGCTGAAATAGTCGGCACCCCAGTTGTTGATGCCGTAGATGTCTGCCGATTGTTCCGTCGACCATTCTGTAGTTTGTGTTTTCAAGTTTTTCGATATAGGGATACCCGGGCGGTTTTGAAAGGCAATTATTCCAAAAACCTCGATCTTTTGTTTTATCCGGCCAGGTGCAGACCGGGCGGAAGGGCTTCGCCGAAGGCGCGATCCTGTTCTTCCGAGTCTAGCAGGCCGCCTTCTGCCACGAGTTTTTGCAGGCGTTGCGGGGCCTCGTTTTCCTGCATCCACTGCAGCACCTGCCGGCGGGCCTCGTCGGAGAGATCGCGGTAGCGGTCGTCGGTCTTTCGCGCCAGATGCATCAGGGCAAAGGGGCGTTCCTTGGATGGGCCCTCGAGTTGCATCAGCCGCTGCGTCCAGGGCTCGACGGTTTCAGCGGGCACCACGGTGTTGAGCGGGCCATAGCTCGGGACGCGCGCGCCGATGCGGCCGAGGGCCCAGACCGCCGCGCCGTTGGAGATGCGGGCGCCCTTGCGCTCCAGCCAAATCAGCAGCAGTTCGCCGAGCTGTTCCTTTTTTTCGATCGGCAGCCGTTCGAGCGACCCGAGCAGCCGCCAGACCTCTGCGCTTTCGTGGTCGCCGAACAGGAAGCCGGTGGGCTTGCCGGCCTTTTTTACGCCCGGGTTGCGGATGCGCGAATTCCACTGCTTGATCAGCGGGTTGGCCAGCTCCATCTGCTGGTTTTCCGTCAGTCCGCCCGCAATGCGCCGCCAAAGGATCCACCATTCGGCCCGGCACATTTCATTGCGGAGGTTTTCCACGCCCGCCTGCTTGATGCGCCAGACGTTGCCCACCCGCCAGTCGTCGGCGGCAAAGCCGTATCCCGGCCGCAGCGCATAGCCGGCAAGGTTCAGCCAGCGCGCTTCGAGTTCCGGCCCCGCTTTGCGGCAGTCGGCCAGCGGCAGCACCTCTTCGAGCCAGCGCCGCAGCAGCGCCGGCGGCCATTCGTTGCGCCCAAGGCCGGTGTTCTCTTCAAGCCTTGCGAGCAGCCGGACGGGATCGCCGCTGCGTTGCCGGCCCAGCACCGATTGAATGACGCCGACGCTCGAGGCCGCCATCGCCTCGTCCACCACGCCGGCGCGGTTGGCGGCATCTTCCACCACCGCGCGCTCGGTCTGCGTGGCGGCGCGCGCATCGAACTGCAGGCGCCACTGGCGGGGGCCGCCCTGTTCGGCCAGCCACACCTCGATCGTGCCGATCTCCGTCAGTTTGGCGTGCAGTTGAACGTTGACCCGGTCGGCGGTTTTCTTTTTGCCGGAGTTGATCACGGTTTTAATCGACGGCATCGGGCGCATCGTTTCTTCGTCGATGGGCAGCAGGTCGCCCGGTTGGTCGGTGGTGCGGGTGCCGGAGGTGTAGAGCGGGAATTCGACCGGTTGGCGGATCTGCAGCTTGAAGGTGCGGTTCGTGAGCTGAACGGTTTCGCCCTCCTCGAGTCCGGCGGGCAACAGGCAGACGGCCGAGGCTTTGCCGCTATCCTGGCCGACGCCGAGATAGTAGGTGCGGGCGAGGCCGCCGGTGATGCGGCTGCCCTGTCCGCGCCGCACGCGCCCGTATTCCGCCGCGCCGTAGGCCACGGCCAAGGCCAGCCGGTCGGCGCGCAGCACCTGCGGTTGCCAGTCGAGCGCCTTTTCCAAAACGCCCAGCAGCCGCTCGCGCAGCACGGTCGACTCGAAGAATCCGCCGTTGAAAAGAAGATAGTCCGGCCGCACGTTGCCGTGCTCCGCGAGAAAGGCGGTCAGGTAGCGGGTGATGCCCGGGTCCGGCGCGAAGGGCAGGCCGAATTCCTGGAAGCCGGACTGCCGCAGGTTGGGGCGGGCGTCCGCCGCCACCTCGGGCAGGAAGCCGTCGACCAGCAGGCGCGCAACCTCTGCGCGATCGAGCTCGACCTGCCGGCTGCCGCCGACCACGCTGCGTCCGCGGGCGGGCAGCTGGAGGGTATGGGTGGCCGGCGCGTCATCGCCGAGCAGGGCCTCCTTGGCCTGCTGGCAGCGCCGGACCAGGATGCTCCAGACCGCCGGCGCCAGTTTTTCGCCGCCGAGCTTTTGCTCCACGTGATGCGCCAGCGCCAGATCGAGGTTGTCGCCGCCGAGCAGCAGATGGTCGCCGACGGCGATGCGGCGATAGCTCAGCGTGCCGTCTTTGCCCGTTTCGGTTTGGATCAGGGTCAGGTCGGTGGTGCCGCCGCCGATGTCGCAGACGAGAATGGACTCGCCAGCCTGCATGCCGGCGGTTTTGCGGTGTTCGCGCATCCAGGCATAAAACGCCGCCTGCGGTTCTTCGAGCAGGCAGAGGCGGGGCAACCCCGCCGCGCGCGCGGCATCGACCGTCAGTTCGCGCGCCACCTCGTCGAACGAGGCCGGTACGGTCAGCACCAGGTCTTGCTGGGCCAGCGGGGCCTCCGGGTGGGCGTGGTCCCACGCGTGGCGGATATGTTCGAGATAGCGGCGGCTCGCTTCGCCGGGCGAGAGTTTGTTCACGTCCGGCGCGCCGTGCCATGGCAGCAGATCCGCCTTGCGGTCCACGCCGTTGTGGCTCAGCCACGACTTGGCCGAAACCGTCAGCCGCCCCGGAACGGCGGCGCCGTGATCGCGCGCCAGCACGCCGACGATCGGGGCGTTGCCGCTCCACGGCAGCGCCGTGGCTTCGGCTTCGAACTCCCCGGCGGCGGGTTCGTAGTGGAACGACGGCAGCGACTCGCGCGCTTCCACCGTCCCCGGCGCCACCAGTTGCGGTACCGCAAAGGGGGTCGTTACGAAATTTTTCTGCTCAAGGTCGATATAGGCCACGGCCGAGTTGGTCGTGCCCAGATCGATCCCGACCACGTAGCGCGGCGCCGCTTCGGAATCCGTTTTCATGGGCTACTCCTCCCGGACGCTGAACTCCAGCTTCCAGCGGTGGTCGGTGAGGGTGCTGACGCACCAGAGCTCGAAAATGCCGAGTTCGGTCACGCGCGATTCGAAGCGGACGGGAATGTAGCCGTCTTCGACGCCTTCGGCTGCCGGGAGCTCGGCTTCGAGCGAGTCGGTTTCCTGCAACTCCTCCTCGGTCCAGGAGGTGAGCAGGTCGCCGGGTTTGTCGTCTTTGCGCACGGCGGAGCTGAGCACGCGGAAGTGGGCCGGTTCGCCGGTGACGAGGCCGAATTCTTCGCCGGGCACTTCGATCTCGGAGCCCTCCTCCATGCCGGCGGGCACGACGCAAAAGGCGTTGAGCGGGCGCGGCGCGCCGGGAATGGCGAGGCCGGCGGTTTCGATGCCGAGATAGTAGGCACGCGCCGTGCCGCCGCGGATGCGCAGGCCGCCGCTGTGCTTGGACGCCGCGTAGAAGGCGCCGCCGGTGGCCACGGCGTGGTCGAGGTCTTCGTGGCCGTCGAGCAGTTTCGGTACGGCGCCGAACCAGGAGCCCATCAGCTCCATCAGGCGGTTTTTGAAGATGTCCGACTTGAAAACGCCGCCGTTGAACAGCACGTGGGTCGGCCGCACGGACGCATCGCCTTCGGCATGCATGCCGAGGAACGCGGCGAGGTGGCGGGTGATGGCGGTGTCGTGTTCGTAGGGCAGGCCGAGCTCGCGGAACCCCGACAGGCGCGGGCGCTGCGGGCGGTCGTTCAGTGCGCAAGCCGGGAAGAAGCCTTCGAGCAGGGCATCGGAAACCTGCTGCTTGTTGAGGTCGACGGATATGTTGCCGCCGATCACGCTGCGACCGCGGCCGAGGATGGTGACGGGATGCGTCTGCGCGCCTGCGGGCGAGAGCAAATCCTCCTTGGCCTGGCGGCAGGCGTGCCAGAGGGCGGTCGACTGCCATGCGTCCACCTTCACGCCCTGTTCGGCGAACGCCTGCTGGGCGAGGTGGGCGGTGAGCAGGTCCATGTTGTCGCCGCCCACGAGAATGTGGTTGCCGACGGCCACGCGGCGCAGGACGAGATCGCCGTCTTCGTCCTCGACGCGCACGAGCGTGAAGTCGGTGGTGCCGCCGCCGACGTCGCAGACGAGCAGGGTATCGTTCTTGCCGAGCTGCTTGCGCCAGTCGTTGCCGACCTGAGCGAGCCAGGCGTAGACGGCCGACTGCGGCTCCTCGAGCAGGATCAGGTGTTCGGGCAATCCGGCTTCCCGGGCGGCGAGGTGGGTGAGTTCGCGGGCGGAGGCATCGAACGAGGCGGGTACGGTGAGCACCAGTTGCTGTTCGGCGAACGGCGCATCGGGAAACTGGGCGTTCCAGGCGCCGGCGAGATGTTGCAGGTAGCGCTTGGAGGCTTCGACCGGCGAGCATTTTTCGACCTCGTCGGGAGCGCCCCAGGGCAGGATGGCTTCGTGGCGGTCCACGCGGCTGTGGCAGAGCCACGATTTGGCGGCGGCGACGGTGCGGCCGGGGAGCTCGGCGGCGCGGCGGCGGGCATATTCGCCGACGCTCCAGTTCACGTTGCCCATCCAGTCCGGTGCGCCCGGTTCGGCGGCGGTGCCGAGGTGCATGAACGAGGGTAGAGTGGTGCGCTTTTCCGTGGTGGCTTGGTCAACCAGCTGCGGGATGGCCAGGCATTCCACCGGCGCGCCTTCGGTTTCGAGGCGGCGGTAGGCCAGTGCCGAGTTGGTGGTTCCAAGGTCGATTCCTATGGCATAGGTAGGGTTCATGATGGTGTCCTCCTCCGCGGATGCGGATTCGATTAAATGAAAAAGGGGGGTGATGTACGGGTTTGAATGACCGCAAAGACGCGAAGACGCAAAGGACGTTGAATCTTTGTTTCTTCGCGTTTTCGCGGTCGAATAATAATTTAGAGTTCGATTTCGGCGGGGGCGACGATCTTGGCGGAAGCGTCGGAGCCCTGCCAAACGGGCAGGTCGAGTTTGGTGGCGGTCCAGCCCGGATGCATCAGCTCGCCGGAATAGGGGGCTTCGCCGACCACGTTGCCGGTCAGCTTGATGGCCGCGGCATCGAAGCCGGCGGGCACGGTGAGCGTTGAGCCCTCGTTTTCGGTGCGCAACGGTTGCAGGGCAAACATGCGTTGGAGCACCTTGCGGCTGTCGGCTTGGATGTCGCGCACGGCCGCGGCGACCTGCTGGTCGGAGTAGCCGTCGAGCGGTTCCATCAGAAAGTCGATGAGCCGGGCTTCGCGCTGCAGGGCGGCCAGCAGGGTGAGGGCTTCGCTGCGGGCCGGCTTGGCCGCGGGCAATTCCGGTTTTTCAGCCGCCGCCACCGGGGCGCCGGATTTCAATGCGGTAAAGAAGGCCTTGAAAGCCTGTCCTAATTTGCTCATTTTAAAGTCTCCAAAAAATCTTATTTTCGTGGGCACTTCGTGTGCCGATGAAACGCCAAGGTATGAAATCCCTTCCCAATGTAAAGCGCAACGTTGCGTTTAATGGGAAAGTAGGCCTTCGGGCGACGGGGCAAATAGATGCGCTAAGGAATTGCTTTTGGGAGGGTTTTCAGAGACATTTCGGCGCAATTATTTGGAGATTTGTTAGTGAAGTATGTGGTTCTAGTTGGCGACGGAATGGGCGACTATCCGGTCGAAGCACTGGGCGGCAAGACCCCGCTGCAGGCGGCGGAGTGTCCGATGATCCGGACCTTCGCGGCCTTGGGCGAGACGCGCATGGTGCAGACGGTTCCGGACGGCATGCCGCCCGGAAGCGACGTGGCCAACCTGGCCTTGCTTGGATACGACGCGGCGCTCAACTATACGGGCCGCGCCCCGATCGAGGCCGCCGGGGCGGAAATCCCGATGTCGCCGACGGATGTGGCGTTTCGCTGCAACTTGGTGACGGTGTCTGACGACGGGATGATGAACGACTATTCCGCCGGGCATATAACCACGGAAGAGGGGCGCGCCTTGGTGGCGTCGCTCCAGCAAGCGCTGGGGGAAGAAGGGCTGACCTTCCATCCTGGCGTGCAGTACCGCCATCTCCTTGTTTGGGACGGCGGTCCTGCGAAGTGCGCCTGCGAACCGGCGCACGAAATTACCGACCAACCGGTGGCGGAGAATCTGCCGGTGGGGGAACGGGAGGATGAAGTCCGCGAACTAATGGAAAAATCGAAAGCGGTGTTTGCGGAACATCCGGTGAACCAGAAGCGTATTGCGGAAGGCAAAAAGCCCGCAACGCAGATCTGGCTGTGGGGGCAAGGTAGCGCCATGCAGCTGGAGACCTACAAGGCCCTTTA
Source organism: Pontiella sp. (assembly GCF_041622395.1). NCBI lineage: Bacteria > Pseudomonadati > Kiritimatiellota > Kiritimatiellia > Kiritimatiellales > Pontiellaceae > Pontiella > Pontiella sp. Next base: position 11,635 of record NZ_JBFJYW010000061.1, read on the forward strand.
TGGATTGGGCGGAGGCGTTATCTCCGCCGTGGATCTGTTGAAGGGCATCGCAAAACTGGCCGGTTTGGAAGCGCCCGACGTTGACGGCGCGACCGGCTTCCTGGATACGAATTATCAGGGCAAAGTGGACGCGGCGCTGGAGATTCTTGAACGGGAAGATTTTGTTTTCGTTCATATCGAAGCGCCGGACGAGTGCGGTCACATGGGCGACGCCGAAAAGAAGACGTTCGCCATCGAAGAGTTCGATGCCAAGGTGTGCGCCCCGATCTTCCGTTGGTTGGAAGAGCGCGGCGAGGAATACACGCTGATGTTGTGCACCGATCACCGTACCCCCGTGGCGTTGAAAGGCCACACGTCCGAGCCCGTTCCCATGGCCGTCTTCAAGGGCCCCGTGGGAACACGAGTTGCGCAGGCCGCGTTCGACGAACGCGTGAACCAAGGAAATGCACAGTGCATGGCCTGCGATTGGATACAGGAAATATTGAAAACATCATCCGAGATATGATGGAAGAATGGATCTGTTGGATTACTGATTTTTAGACGAAACCGTGCCGTGGAGGCCGATCAACCCCTTTAAAGCAAGCAAGACATCCTAACAGCGATCCATTCTTCCTCCCTTTCGGATGCGAAAGGAACAGGAAATTGAGTCTATTAAAAAAAATCGCTTCCGTTTTCGGCAAGAAAGACGAGCCGAAGAAGCAGGAAGCCCGCAAGCAAACGAACGAAACGTCCGCCGAAAAGGCGATCAAGCCGCATCAGGAAGAGTGGCGGCCGGGGCAGAAAAAGACCGCAACCAAGCGCCGTAAGCCGCAGGGCGCGGGGCCGGGCAAAAAGCCGGAGCGCGAAGAGCGGGGCGGCCCTAGCCGTCCGCCGCGCGAAAAGAGACCGGAAAAGAAGGAGGTCCCGAAGTTCGAACTCTCTGCCGAGGAGCAGGAGCGGATGAAGGAATTCCGCCCGGAAGAGGAGGACCGTCGGATCGCCTACGAAAAGCGCCTGAAGCAGCGCTGGGCCGAAAAGCACGGGGTTTCCGAACGCCCGCCGCGCAAGAAGCGCGAGCCGCGAGCGAGCGGGGAAAAGCGGGAGCCGCGCGAGCGTAAGCCGCGCGAAGACCGTCCCCGCGAACCGCGCGAGGAACGCTCCCGCGAACCGCGCGAAGAGAACCAGTTCAAGCCGCTTCCCAAACGGGAACCGAAGCCGCGCGCCGAAGAGACGCCGTGGGATGAGGCGGAGTTCACCGTAGAGCCGCAAGAGGGCAAGATCCGTTTCCATGATCTGGGGCTGCATCCGCGTCTGATGCGCAGCATCCATGCGCTGGGCTGGCAGTATGCCACGCCGATTCAGGGCGAGATCCTCCCCGGGACCCTCAAGGGCCGGGATATGGCGGGCCGCGCACAGACGGGTACGGGCAAGACCGCCGCGTTCCTGATCTCGATCATCAACCACTGCCTCAACAATCCGCTGCAAAAACAAAGCGTCGGCTGCCCGCGCGCCTTGATTATTGCCCCGACGCGCGAGCTGGCGATGCAGATCGGCAGCGACTCGGAAGGGTTGAACAAGTTCACCGGGTTGCGCACGGTCGTGCTTTATGGCGGCATGGACTACAACAAGCAGCAGCGCGAGCTCGAGGACGATCTCATCGATATCGTCGTGGCCACGCCGGGGCGCTTGCTGGACTTCGCCAACAAGAACGTCGTGAAGCTGAGTTTCACCGAAATCATGGTGATCGACGAGGCCGACCGCATGCTCGACATGGGCTTCATTCCCGACGTGCGGCGCATCATCTACAAGACGCCGCCGAAAGAGAAGCGCCAGACCGTGCTGTTCAGCGCGACGCTGTCCGACGCGGTCATGAACCTCGCCGCGGCGTGGATGGTGGAGCCCGAGCGGATCGACATCGAGCCGGAACAGGTTGCCGTCGATTCCGTCGAGCAGAAGGTCTTCATCGTGACCGACGACCAAAAGTTCCAGTTGCTCTACAACATTATCAAGATCGACGCGCCCGAGCGGATCATCATCTTCACGAACCGCCGCGACCAGGCCGAGCGCCTTTCCGAGGATCTCGACCGCTATGGCCACAAGTGCGAAATGCTCTCCGGCGCCGTGACGCAGAAGAAGCGCATGCGCATCCTGGAGGATTTCAAATCGGGCAAGGTGAAAGTGCTCGTTGCGACGGATGTTGCGGGGCGCGGCATCCACGTCGATGGCCTGAGCCACGTGGTGAACTTCAATATTCCGGAAAACCCGGACGACTACGTGCACCGTATCGGCCGCACGGGCCGTGCCGGGGCGAAGGGGCAGTCGATTACCTTCGCCTGCGAGATGGAGTCGTTCGAGCTGCCGAAGATCGAGGAGTTGCTGGGCATGGAGTTGAAGTGCACCATGCCGCCGGAGCAGTTGCTCGAAGAGTTGCCGTCCGCGCCGCCGCGCAAGCGCAAGCCGCGTCCGGAGGGCGGCCGCCGTCCGAACGGTGGGCATCATCGCCCGGGCCAACGCCGTAGTGGCGGAGGTTCCGGCCACCGCACCCCGCGCTAGCGCGGGATGCCAAAAAAAAGCCCCGCAAAACGCGGGGCTTTTTTTTTAGCGGAAGAGCGGGCTTCGGCGACCGGCG
>NZ_JBFJYW010000062.1:0-14233 GCF_041622395.1 Pontiella sp.
AAGTTCCACGTAGGAACCGTCCGCTCCGTCCTTGTCGCCGTCGGTGATGTATTCAAGCTCGCCGATGACCGGAAAATCGTCCGAGCCCGTGACGGTCTTTTCCGCCGCGACGTTGGCCGTGCCTTTCGGAATCATGATTTCCGGAATGACGGCTTCGCGCTCGAGGTTCTTCGTTCTGATCTGCTTCGGCGTGCCGGCAAACAGCGGCTTCGGCAGTTCAAGCTCCAGCTTTTCCATTTCCTCCGCAACGACGGAGCCTGCGATGACTGCCGCGATGCCGGCAACTGCTACCATTTTCAATTGATGTTTCATATTTCGTACCTCCATGTAATAAACGGTTATTTAATGACGCCAATGTTGCGCTGTCTTGTATACCAAACGTCCTGTTTTTGCGATTTCAGACACCGATTTTCAAAACGGATTCGTCCTGTTTAACCACAAATGCCGTGATTTCCGGGTGGGCCTTGCACAGCGCCTCGATTTTTTCCGGTGCCATCATCATGAATGCGGTGGAAAGCGCGTCGGCTTTTGCCGCGGAAGGATGGATGGCCCAGGCCGCCAGATGGCGCTTTGCCGGCTGGCCGGTTTTCGGGTTCACGATATGCGCCCCCTTCACTTCCGTGCCGGACCCGCTCAGCGCCTTGTCCTGGAGCTTAACTTCGGTAATCCCGGCCTTTTCGCCCCAGGGGCCGCCGACGCCGAGCGTCCACTCTTTCCCCAGCGCCAGCACAGTGCTGTCGCCCGCATTCAGCAGCGCATGCTCGACATCCCAATCTTCGAGCAGTTCGGTCACATGGTCGAGCGCATAGCCCTTGGCCACGCCGCCGAGATCGACCTCGCCCTTGCCGTCCTTGCTCCAGCCAACGGTAAAGTTTTCGCGGTCGATCTCCAGCCACTGGAATCCGGAGCCCAGCGTCGGGTCGAACAGCCCGTCCGTCACGTCGTGGGCCCAAACCGCCGCCTCGAGGCATTCGATGATTTCGAACCCCAGCCGGGTGGATTGTCCCGGTCCAAGCAGATTGAGCTGCCCGACATCGCTGCCCGGGTTGTATTTGCTCAGCAAAGTTTCGAGCCGGTCGATTTCGCGAAAGACCGCTCCGGCGGCGGGGCGCGCCAACTCGAGCGCCTCGCCCGCAACAACCACCTCGAACAGGGTAGTCATCGCCTCGTGCTCAAAACTATGTGTTTCGCTGCTCATGGGAATCTCCGGCAAAATAATTTAGGACAAAACAATTCCTGATTACACGAAGCAGAACATTATTTTGTCCATAATCATTTTGTCGCAACCCGTTCTATTTCTTCTTCGCGGCGAAGCAGGACATGATGGCCGCAACGACGCTGAAGATCGCCGCAATGCGGTGGATGACAAGCGCCACATGCTGGCCGTGCGTACCGAGAATCGGGAACATGGCGATGAGAATACTGAGGATCAGCACGATGCCGCCCACGATCAGTACCCAGCCCCAGAATCCGACCGTTTTCGAGCGGAGCGCCGCCCAAACCACCAATACGATGGCGTAGAGCGCACCGAACGCAACATGCGTCAGCAGCGGGAAACCGTCCAGCGGCGAGCTGAAGGGCCAGCCGAACAGGAAGCCCGTCAGGACCAGCACCAGCATGGCACCCATCAGTGCCATTTTCACCGGCTTGGCGTCGATTGCCTTCTCGGAAAGGGTCGTGACCCAACGATAGATCAGCGGCAGGCCAACCGCCAGCGCGATCAAGGTCAGCAGGAGCGCCATATTGGCCATGTAGCACTTGAACAGCTTGCGCACCTTGAAGGTGAAGCCGAACATTTTGTGGAAGCCTGCGCTCAGCCCTTCGAGCTCGTGCATCGGGGTAACCGCAGCCTGGTCGGTCAGCAACGGGCTCGTGGCGGTCACGTTGCCGAACAGGAAGGCCGAATCGCCGGCGTGGCAATCCTGGCAAGCCTTGGCGCCGAGGGCCTGGGCTGCGCCGCGAACATCGTGGCCCAACGGCCAGGAGACCGGCGCAGCGGCTTCGTGGTCGACGTTCGCCAGCGTATCGCCTTCGAGCTTGAACATGCGGCCGGCGGCAATGTAGGTCGCGCCGTTGCCCAGTTTCTTGAGCATCGCCGCAACCTGCGCTTCGTTGAAGGCTTTGGTCGTGCCGACGACGTCGGAAACGGCTTTTTCAACGAACGGCGTCACGAGGGGCTCGCCGTCTTTCGTGTACCAGCCATCGGCCAGCGGCGAATCGCTGCCGACCAGCCAACCATCTTCGCCGACCGCGAAGGAGCGGCCCTTGGAAACCGGTACGATTTCGAGCGGCTTGAATGCGTTCATGATGCCGGTAATCACGTCCTCCGCATCCATGTCGATCTCTTCGGCGCGGACGTCGAACTCCGGAATGGAGGAAACGATGTTGCTCGGGGTTTTCCAGGCCCAGGAGACGCTCAGGTCGGTTTTTCCAACGAGATCCAAGCCGCCGTCGGCATTTTGGGCATAGGCCTTGCCGGCCGAAACAAAGACCGGTTCGCCGAGGGCAACGAGCTCCTGCGCGGAATTCTCGGCGCCGCCGAACGTGGCGAGCACCGGGGTGATCTGGCTCGCGGGGTCCAGAATTCCGACCGCGGCTTCCGCGACGGTTTCCTCGGGCAGCGGTTCGCCGTCGGCGTCGGCCCAATAGGCGGGCCACATCATGCGGCGCGGCTCGATCTTGCCTTCGTCGTTTTTCACGAAGACGGGCTCAACAATGAAAGGCGACTCGGTATACCACTGGGCGCGGCCGTAGATGCCGAGCTTGTTGGCGCGCGAGGTGCGGATGACGTTCGGTTCCTCCGCCGGCGCGGTGCCGGCGTGGCAGGCGGTGCAGGTCAGCTTGTCGAAGTGAACCGGCGGAAGGCCTTTGTGATGGGCCATCATGGCGCCGGACTGTCCGGGCGTGGCTCCCTCTTCGGTGTGGCAGGCCGCGCAATTCATCGCTTCGGTGGTGCCGCGCAGAATCTGGTGGTCGTCGCCGTTGCGGTGGCAGTCGGTGCACGAAAGGCCCGCGGCAGCATGCACGTCGCCGGGGACTTCGATGCGGCTGGCCGCGACGGGGTGCGTCGAGTGGCACTGCAGGCAGTTGCGGTCCATCGGCTTGCCGATATCGAGCCAGGCTTGATGCTTGGAATCGAACAGGGATGCGTCGTAATCGACCGACGGCGGGACGCGATAGACGTGGTCGTCCAGGCTTCCGCCCATGTAGATGTCCCACCAATCGGGCATGCGCGAGGCCATTCCGCCAACCTCGCCGATACCGGAGGCCGCCGTCGCCGCCCAACGGAAGTTTTCGCGGCCGATCTGCTTGGCCCATTCGGTCATATCCTGCCGATGCGACTGGTTATGGCAGGCCAGGCAGTTCATTTCGAGGCCGCCGGAAATGGTCCAGCGCGCGTCCGGATCGGCCAGCTTGTCCGCCGGATCGCTGATGGAGCCGCCGGGCAGATGCGAACCGAAACGCTTGGTGAATTCCCACGCCGAAAGGTCCATCCGTTCGGCGGGAACCTGCGTGCCGCTGGCTTCGTCGACGACGATCCAAGGTTCGGTTGCCCGGCCCTGGCCCGCGCCTTTGAAGTGCGTGCCGCCATGGATTTCTTCATAGTCGTGGCAGGCGCCGCAGGTCATCTTGGCCGAAAACGGCATGGAATCCGGAACGGTCGAGACGATCGGTTGTCCGTCTTCGGCGGTCAGCGGAATACGGTGAACGGGCGTCGTGCGCGAACCGTCGAAGTGGGAGGCGGAGGCCGTAAGTGCCATGCCCAACCCCAGGGCGGCTCCCAGCCATTGTCGATTGCCGATTGCCGATTGCCGATTGGTTTGCCGGGAGGCAGGGACGCTATTCCATCGGAAATCGGAAATCTTAAATCGGCAATCCGAAAAAAGATTCATCTTTTTCATACGTGGAAGTCCGATTTCTTGAAGTGGATTTTCTGGTTGGTGGCAACGGCGCGGTTGACGGCCAACACGGCGACAGCGGTTTCGTAGCCTTTTTCGCCGGGGCAGTTGAGCTCGGTGCCGTAGCGGATGGCGTTGAAAAAGTTTTCCAGGTGCGGCTGGTGGGCCGGCTTGGAAAGATCGACCGGCAGCGGCCAGCCTTCGGCGGCGGCCGTAACGCGGACGTCCACGGCCGTATTCTTGGTGGCCGTTTTCTTGATGGCCTTGGGCTTGGTTTTGATCAGCCCCTTGGCGGCGAGCGCATCCCACTGTGCTTCGGGGGCATGCGCTTCGCGGAAGACGGAATTGCCCTGCGCGGGCACCTCGGCAATGTCGAGGTAGCCGTTGGTGCCGCGGAACGCTTCGGAGAAACCGCCGCGCCCGGTGGTGGTCTGCGTTTCATAAAACGCGCGGGCGGTGCCTGTGGGCGTCTCGTATTCGTAGATGCACATGACGTTGTCGTACCACTCGCGATCCTTGTAGAAATCGGTGCCGCCCGAGGCGATGACCGACACGGGATTGGTTTCCCAGACCCATTCGAACAGGTCGATCTGGTGCGAGCCGAGGTCGACGATCGCGCCGCCGCCATATTTCTTGAACCAGCGCCAATTGCGGAATTCGCGCATCGAGTTGTAGCCGTACTGGTCGAGAATCTCGGCGGGAATCGGGAATTTCGGCGGGAAGCTGATGTCGTCGGCCTTGGCGCGGTTCCACTGCGCGGTGGCGGTGGTGACCTGGCCCAACAGTTTTTCTTCGTGGATCAGCTTTTCGATGGCGTGGAGATAGCGCGGGTTGGAACGGCGCTGGTGGCCGATCTGCAGCAGTTTGCCCGTGCTGCGCGCCGTATGGATCATGCTGGCCGCTTTTTCGAGCGAGTTGCTCATTTCCTTTTCGGAATAGACATGAAGGCCAAGCTCCATGCAGGCGTTGGCGTGTTCGGCGTGCATCCAGTCGGGCGAGGCCACGATCACCGCGTCGAGCCCGTCCTTTTCCGCCGCGAGCATTTCCTTGTAGTCGACGTAGCCGTTGGGCATCTCGCGCTGGTATTTATAAATGGAGCGGACCGTTTTCTTGAGGTTGTACTCTTCCCAGATATCGCACACCGCCTTGAAACGGATGCCGGGAATCCGAACGCAGGATTCCATCAGGATTTGGCCCTGGGCACCCGCGCCGATCAGCGCGACGTTGAGCTGGTCCGGATTCTTTTTCGCCGAGAGTTCGGCGTTTTCGATGGCGCGCGCCTTCAGCGTCGCCAGCGTGGCCCCCGCAACGGCCACCGTTTGCATAAACTGGTTCCTATTCATCTTCTAACCCCTGGATGTTTTATGTATTAAATCTACAATCCACTCATGTAATGCGAATCCATTCCCGCCTTAATCGAAATTTCCTGTTTCGCGCCCGTGGAAGCCGAGATTTTTTGTATTTATCCGGACAACTTATCGGTCTGTCCGGAACCTGTCTTGTAGAATAAACGCCAGGAATTGTACAAAAAGGACAATCCCCTTATTTTGGAACAACCGCAACTCGCCCCCTCGAAAAAAAGGCATGCCCGGCCAGCATGCCGCTTTCATTTTTGCCTGGAGGCTATTCGACCGTATCCGGCACATCGAAGTCGCCGAGGGCATATTGGATCCCCGCGAGATAGTGCTGGAGAATGCGGGCATCCCAGAAAATGTGGTTGTTGTGGCCCATCGAACAGTAGAAAACGCGGCCCTTGCCCTCGGGACGGACCCAGGTGATGCCGAAATCGCCGTCGGTGCGCTCCACCTTGTTCGGGTTGCCGCCCTTGACGGCTTTGGTGTCGGGATCGGACAGGTCGAGGCTGGTGAGCACACGCTGGTTGTCGCGCGAGTAGGGATCCTTGAACTGGTAGATTTCGTCCTTCACCTTGAACGATTCACCGCAGAAGCATTCGTTGATGGGGTGGTCCGGTTCGTCAAGCTTGACCTGCACGGTGCAGCCGGACGTCCACGGATGGCCGCAGAAGAGACCGCCCATTATCTTGGCGCCCTCCTCCCACTGGTAGAAATTGTCGGTCGCGGCATGGATGCCGACGATGCCCTTGCCGCCGCGGATGAAGTCGAGCAGCGCCGCGCGCTGTTCCGGCGTCGGGTCGAGCTTGGTGGTGCTCATGAAAAGAACGGCATCGTATTGCGCGAGGTTCGCGGCGTTGAAGTCGGTCATCTCCTTTGTTTCGACGGCGGAGTAGGCCCCGGTCTTGTCTCCCATCAGCTGGATTGCCTTGACGCCGAGCGGAATCGATTTGTGGACAAAGCCTTCGCAACGGGAGACCACGAGTATTTTGCGGGCCTTCTTCGGCGGGGCCGGTGCCTTGGCGGGCAACGCCGCCTCGACCTTGGCCACCTCTTCCGGCTTGGCCGGACCCAGCTTGTTTTTGTTCGGGGCGGCAAACCCGCACGAGGCAAGCGCGGCGATGGTCAGGGCAGAAACGGCTTTTTTCATCGGGAACCTTCCGGGGAAGAGAGAAACCAGACGGACCGGGTTGATCCGTCTGGTCATTGATTCAGGTGCGCTTAATTGTCGAACGCTTCGTCGAAGACGCGGTCGGATTTCGGGAAATCGACCTGCTTGGTGAAGGCACACGATTCGGTGGCGCCGTGGACGCGGTCCATCATGGCGTCTTCCCACTCGACCGAGAGCGGGCCGTCGTAGCCCTGCGCGTTGAGCGTGCGGATGATGTCCTCGAAGTTGACGTCGCCGCGGCCGACGCTGCGGAAATCCCATCCGCGGCCCGGCGTGCCGAAGTTCAGGTGCGAGCCCAGAATGCCGCTTTCGCCGTCGAGCGTGACCGAGGCATCTTTCATGTGGACGTGGTAGATGCGGTCCGGGAAGGCCTTGAGGAACTTGACCGGATCGACGCCCTGCCATTCGAGGTGCGACGGATCGAAATTGAAGCCGAAGGCCTTGCGGTTCTTCACGGCGGCCAGCGCGCGGCGGGCGGTAATGGTGTCGAACGCGATTTCGGTCGGGTGGACTTCGAGGGCGAACTTGACGCCGCACTGGTCGAATACGTCCAAGATCGGGTTCCACATCTTGGCGAAGAACGCGAAGCCGTCTTCGATCATCTTCTCGGAGGCGGGCGGGAAGGAATAGAGCATGTGCCAGATCGAGGATCCGGTGAAGCCGTTCACGACGCCCACGCCCATGTTCTGGGCGGCCTTGGCGGCGTTTTTCATGGTTTTGACGGCCCACTTGCGCTGCCCTTCGGCATCGCCCGCGAGTTCCGGCGGCGCAAACATGTCGGAGCGACCGTCGTTGTTGAGGTCGCAGACGAGCTGTCCGGCGAGATGGTGGCTAATGGCATGGCACTCGAGGCCGTGGTCGGCCAGCAGTTCGCGCTTTTCCTGGCAGTATTTTTTGCTGCGGGCGGCTTTGTCCACATCCATGTGGTCGCCCCAGCAGGCGAGTTCGAGGCCGTCGAAGCCCATGTTTTTGGCCAGCGGGGCCAGCTCTGCGAGCGGGATGTCCGCCCATTGTCCGGTAAAGAGTGTTACGGGTCTGCTCATAATATTGCTCCTTTCAGTCGCTTGATTCGTGAGACGTGAGACGTGAGACGTGAGACGTGAGACGTGAGACGTGAGACGTGAGACAAAGCCATCCCGCCTCACGGCTCAATCGTCACTTTACAGTTTTGTCCACGCCGCGTTATTGTTGGAACTTGCCACAACGGCTTCGATGAACTTCATGCCGAGAACGCCTTCCTGAATGCCCGGGAAGTCGGCCTCCAGATCGGTCGGCTCGCGCTTCGCGATGGCGGCGCGGATGGTGTCGGCGAAGTTGCAGTAGTTGTTGGCGAAGGCTTCGAGGAAGGCTTCCGGGTGGCCGAAGGGCAGGCGTGTGGCGCGGCCGGCGGCCTCGGACTTGGCGCCGACATAATCGTTGCCGCGCTTCCAGACCTGGGTCGGTTCGCCGAGTTTGTCGACGGTCAGCCAGTTCGGGTGCTCCTGGTGCCATTCGATGCTGCCATCTTCGCCGTGGATCCAGATGGCGAGGTTGTTTTCCTGGCCGATGGAAACCTGGCTGGCGTGCAGCAACCCCTTGGCGCCCTTGTTGAAGCGCAGCAGGCAGTTGCCGTCGTCGTCGAGCCGGCGGCCCTTGACGAAGGTGGTGAGGTCGGCGGCGATTTCGCGGATCGTCAGGCCCGTGATGTATTCGGCCAGGTTGGCGGCGTGGGTTCCGATGTCGCCCATGCAGCCGGCGGCCCCGGACTTTTTCGGATCGGTGCGCCAAGCGGCCTGCTGCGAGCCTTCCTTTTCGGCGGCGCGGGCCAGCCAGCCCTGCGGATACTGGACCACCACCTTGCGGATCTGGCCGAGGTCGCCCTGCTTGACCATGTCCTTGGCCAGTTTGACCATCGGATAGGCGGTGTAGTTGTGCATCAGGCCGAACACCTTCTTCGTTTTCTTCACGACAGCCTTCAGCTCTTCGGCTTCGGCGACGGAGAGGGTCATGGGCTTTTCGCACATCACGTTGAACCCCGCTTCGAGGAACGCCTTGGCGATCGGGAAGTGGGTGTGGTTGGGGGTGCAGACGGAAACGAAGTCGATGCGTTCGTCGTCCGGCAGGGCCAATTCGCCTTCGATCATGGCGGCCACATCGCCGTAGACGCGCTTCGGGTCGATGGCGAGTTCCTGGCCCATCTGCTTCGATTTTTTCGGATCGATGTCGAATGCGCCCGCAACGATTTCGATCTGCCCGTCCATGCGGGCCGCCTTGCGGTGCACGTCGCCGATAAAGGCGCCGGGGCCACCGCCTACCATTCCCATACGTAGTTTTCTGTCCATTGTTTGTCTCCTTGGCTAAACGGTTATTTGAGGTATCCCAGCACCAGGGCGAGGATAATGAGCAGGCCACATGCGGGAAGCAGTAGCTTGAGGCTCTTCTGGATGGTGGAATTGCCCGCCATGTTGCCGATGGTTTTGGGTATGATTACGCCACCGAGCAGGCCGACCGCAAAGATGATGCCGAAGATGCTGCCGTAAAGTTCGGGCGAGAATTTGGCGAACGTGATGCCGACCGTAGTCGGGAAGCAGGGGGCGAAGGCAAAGCCGGCCGCCGCCGCTAGGATCCGGGAGGTCTTGGCGCTTTTGCAGCGGGTCATGGCCATGATGATCAGACCGGCGGCCAGCGCCGCGCCGGCGATGTAGTAGCCGCCGAAGACGGTGACCTTCGGAAGGGCGCTGAAAACGAGACGGCCGACCATCATGGCGATGGCGAACATGGAAAGCATGTTCTGGGCGGAGGCATCGGCCTTTTCTTCTTCGGCATCCGGCGTGTCGTTCATGATCACCTCTTTGCCGAACGCGGGCAGCCAGTTGCAGAACGAGGATTCGAGCGCGATGTAGCAGAACAGGACAAACGCGGCCAGCAGCACGGCCGGCTTGGCGAGCAGGGCAACCGCATCGCCGATGGCGAAGGCGTTGGCCGATTCGGGATAGGTGGCGGTCGCCGCGCAAACCACGGGGATCAGGATGATCACGCCCAGCGCGGAAACGGCCTTTTCATAACTGGTCTTGCGGAACAGGAAGCTGACGATCATCGGCGTCAGGAACAGGCCGAGCCCGAAGAACACGTTGCCCATATTGCTGGCCTCGGCCGGTTTTTCGCCGCCGAAGAGCACCTGCGGGATCAGCGTGTTGCCCGCGGTGTTGAGCGCCATCGCGCCGAAACCGAGCAACAAGCAGGCGACCAGGGTCGCGCCGTAGCTTTTGGCATAGGCGAGCATGAAAATGACCACCGCCGTTACCACAAAGCCAAACATGGCCACGGGTTTGTAGCCCACCTGGTCCGTCACCACCCCCATGATGAGCGATGCAACCAACGAGGTGAACATGAAGGCCGAAATGAGCGACCCGAACTTGCCCTGGTCGATCTTCAACCTCGGCATCAGCTTCACGCTGACCGAACCCAACAGGGCGAAACACATGCCCAACCCAAACACGCCCAACAACGCAACAATTTTTACCATCATGATTTTCTCTCTCCTAGTCGTCCTACATGATCCCCCTGCCTTGGTGCAGACTCTTTCTATAGGTATAGTGGAGAATGCATTCCATGCAACGAAAAGTCTTGTAGATGATGGGCCTGGACTTGTATATTTTCGGCATAAGTCGAGGTAAGTTTCCATGGATAAGGCCCAGATTAAGACCGCGTTTCTCGCGCAGATGCACAGTCCGGAACAGATGCAGGTGCTGTTCAACCATTTGCCGGACGTCTGGTATTTTCTCAAAGACCGCCAAGGACGCTTTATTCTTGGCAACGACCAATTCGTCCGCCAGTGCGGTGCGCAGACCGAGGAGGAGATCATCGGGAAGACCGATTTCGACTTTTTCCCGCTCGGCCGCGCCCAAAGCTACGTGAAAGACGACAACTTCGTGATGGATACGGGGCAAAGCATCATCGACCGGGTCGAATTGGCGCCGGATCCGGGCAATTCGATCAACTGGTTCATCACGACCAAGGTGCCGGTCTATTCCAGCTGCGGCGAGATCATCGGACTGGCCGGAACCGCGCGCGACATCACCCGGGCCGGGCTCGCGCTGCAGCCCTACTCCGAAATGCGCGTGGTCCTGGAATATGTCGGCGAGCACTATTCGCAACCGATCGAAATCAAGGAACTCGCCAAGCTGGTCCACCTGTCGGTGAGCCAGTTCGAGCGCCGCTTTCGCCGGCTGTTCCAGATTTCGCCGCTCAAGCATCTCATGCGCGTGCGCATCCGCGCCGCCAGCGTGCGGCTCACATCCACCAACGACACCATCGCCGCCATCGCGCTCGACTGCGGCTTTTACGACCATTCCCACCTCACCCGCAACTTCCGCAAGTTCATGGGCGTCTCCCCCAAAGAATACCGCAAGCGGTACACAGGACAATCAATGGGCTTCGTGTAACAAGGCGGGGATGGGCGTGGACTTGCACCGCCCGAACAAAACTGCCGGCGCGCCCCTCCCAGCCCCGGCGAAAAGACGCACGCTCAGGCGCTCAGGCGATGGTTATTGATGTTGTAGCGCAGTTCGAAAAAGAATTTGGAGAGCGGCCGGATGGGCCGGAGACGGCCGGCGTGGTAGATCACCTGCTCCGGGAATGAAAAGCGGAACCGGCTGTCGGCATACAGCTTATCGATCTCGGCGCGGTCGCCGCTCAAGAGCGCATAGCGGTTGCAGCTCTTGATTTTTTCGGAACGCAGGACATCCATCGGCAAATCATATTTGGAGCCGAAGATAATGCCGAGGTTGGAGGCCCCGTTGATGAACTCGAAACGTTTTCGGGCCGAGTTCGAGTTGGAGTCGGACTCGGGCAGCAGGCGGTAAAGGCAGAGGGATTCATCGATGAAATAGAAGGTTCCGTAGTTGAGCAGCTCGCACCAGACGGGGATGTCGCCCATGGGAAGCACCCGGAACAGATCCATGTTTTTCTCGAAGATATCGAGCAGGTCCGCCGTTTTCACGAAAGTGGAGCTCGATACCACTTCATAGTCGCGCAGGATGATCTGGCACCGGAATTTGGCGGAATCGGGAACGACGGACTGGCTTGCGCCGCGGGTCTTGATGCTGTTCCTGACCCGCTGCCCAGTCGCCTCGGCATAGATGTCGAAATCGGAGTGGACGAGGGAGATCGAGGGATCGTTCTGCATGATATCGAACTGCTTTTGCAGCTTCAACGGATCGATCCATGCGTCGTCGCCATCGCAGATGGCCTGGTATTTCCCACGGCAGTCGCGGCAAGTTTCAATGAAGTTGTAGACCCCCTGCGACCGGAATTTCTCGCGGCCCGGCTCGGACTGGGAGCGCAGAATCAGCCGGATTCGATCGGGATGCTTTTTTGCATAATCGATGCAGATCTCGCGCGTGCCGTCGGACGACTCGTCTTCGCCAAGGCAGATTTCGTAGGGAAAATCGGTATCCTGCCCCAACAGGCTGTCGAGACACTCGCGTATATATGCGGCATGGTTAAACGTGATGAGACTCACGCTGACCACCGGTTCTACGTCTCTGATATCGAAATCCATTTTTAAATCGTTCCTGGTCCCGGCGGCTCGCCGGATTGCTTTTCTTGAAAGCAATATGCGGGCCAAGTCGCGCCCGCCCGCCATGTTACACGGTATTTGTAATCGGTTGCGGGAAAGCGGGCAAGCATCGAAGCGGAAATATAAGGCTAGCTGAATTCGCCCAAGCGATAGGCGGGAAAATAGTTGGTCTCCTCCTGCCCCTGCAACGGCGCCAAGTCCCGGTAGGCCTCGGGATTCACGATCTTTCCGCAGAAATAGACCGGGCGGGTTCTGGAACTCCACCCCTTTTTGTAGAGGCTCAACCCATCCTGCCCGGAACCCGAAAGCCCGGCCCCGCCCCCGATATCGAGCCATTTGGCCCGCCCGGCGAAATGGTCGAACGAAACATAATCCATGGCATAGAAGGCCCCCGCCTTATAGCCATGGTCGCTGACCGCGCCGAGATGGCAATGGACGACGTCGTCCTGAACGAAATAAAGCTGCGCCCCGATGATTTCGTCGCCGAGGAAGGCCAGCAAAACCTCGATCTCGGGCATGGCGAGCTGCTGCTCGAACGCCGTTTGGGAAAAGGCGCGGATGCCGTGGATATTGTGCCGCCGCGCGAGCGTTTGGTAGATTTCGGTCCATTTTTCGGCAAATCCCGGCGGATCCTTGCAGACTTCGACCTGGATATCGTCCAACGACGCGAGCGCCTGTTTGCGGTGGTGGTCCGAACCGATTCGTTCCTGGGGAAGCTCCAGATCGACGACATAATGCACCTTGAACGGGTTCACGACCTCGAAACACTGCTCGAGCTCGTCGGGCGAATAGTGGCCATAGGGATCGGCAACCAGCGAGACGCTAATGATCTCCGGCGGCAACTCTTCCAGATCGTCGCACAGTTGCTTCCAATCCCGGCAGAAAAAGAGCGGATAGCAGCCCATGGCATCGAAAAACCCGGTTCCGGGAATCGCGCGCCGGAGCAGATAGCCGCCGCAGCGCGGCAAATGGATCGGCTCGCCGAATTCGGTCAGGGAATAGGCATAGGCCTTGCCGGCGTACCCTTTTGCGCTACTCTGCGACATCATTGGCTCCTCGTTTTTGTTCGCGGCGGCTTTGCCACCGCCTTTTTAGTTTCCCGAACAGATGCCAAACCGCCAAATAGCCGGTCTTCCAGCCGACACGGCGGACGACGACGTTGCGCGTCTGCTCCAAGCGGTGGGCCCACGGGTTCACGTAGTCCGCGAACCCCGCGAGATAGTCGCCCTCCGAAAACCCCTTGCCGTGGAAATGCCTGACGAACCAGCAGGAATTGACCATGCCCGGCGAGTGCTCCCCGTATTCCGGCAAGAAGGTTCCGTGACAAAAGTAGACCTTGTCGAGGTAGGCGTAGGCCACTTCGACCGAAACCACCTTGGCGGCATCGTGCATCATCCCGAACCAGAGCTGCCCCTTGGCGGCGAGCTTCGGGAGGAGCTCTTCATAGAAGCGGTGGTGGCGGGCCACCATCTCGCCCTCTTTCCAACTGGCCTGCTCGGTTTCAATGTAGGCCTGAAGGCACGGCTCCACGTCGGCGGGGTCGCCCGTGACGCGGTAGGAGAGGTTTTCGATGCGCCGCTCGAGCCGGCCGCACTTCTTGCGTAGCTTGCGGTGGCGGTTCCAGAAATCCTCCCATTCGCCGTCGAGCTTGACGATCGGCGAGTCGGGGCCGGGCTTGGACCGGGTCCAGTAGCCCGGGAACGGAAAGAGCCGCTCCGCGTTGCCCGGCAAATGGGAGGTGGCGATCAGCTCGTCGAGCACCATCATGTCCCACGCGCGGAAATCATTCCGGAAATAGTCGGCGAAGCGGGCCCAGCATTCGGCCTCGTGGTCGCGGTGGATGATGGGGCAGGGTTTGTCGGCCTCGGTCGTCGGGGGCGGAAGCGCATGCATGACCACCCGCAGGGAGATGCGGTGCACCCGCTGGTTCCATAGGCTCAGGGGAAACAGGGCGAGCAGGTTCCCGGAACCTGCTTCCCGGAAAAGCAGGTAGAAGACCTCCCCGCCCCCCTTGAGATGACGAAGCGAGGTCTGCACATAGTCGAAAGAGGCGAAAAGGGTCGGGCGGACGCTGTCGCGCAGCAACGCCTCCCACTCCGGTTCGAGGGCGGCGATGTGCGGCCCGTGCTCCAACCGCTGGATCTGGATGCGGCCGCTCACGGCAGGGCCTCCAGCAGCTCCTCGAGATCGACCACCAAGTCGGCATGTTCCATGACGGAGGGGCGGTGGGAAATGAAGACGATGGTCAGGC
>NZ_JBFJYW010000063.1:0-14212 GCF_041622395.1 Pontiella sp.
GATCAACCGGACCGCGCTCGAAGTGGCGGAGTTTCTGACCGGGCATCCGGCGGTCGAATCCGTCTACTACCCGGCCTTGACCGACCCGCACGCGTACGACCGGGTGCGCCGGCCCGGCGGCGGCTATGGCGGGTTGCTCTCGTTTGTGCTGAAGAACGCGGAGAAACATACCGAAGGGTTCTACGATGCGCTGGAAATCACCAAGGGGCCCAACCTCGGCACCAGCTTCAGCCTCTGTTGCCCCTTCACCCTGATCGCGCACTACCACGAGCTCGACTGGGCCGAGGCCGCCGGAGCGTCGCGCTGGCTCATCCGCATCTCGATCGGCCTCGAACCCTCAGAAGAGCTGGTGGCCCGGCTCGGCCGCGCTCTCCCGGCTTAAGGCTTGGGCCATCACCTGTTCGGGCGTTGCGCCGGCGGCGCGGAGCTCGGCAATGCTTTCGGAGCGCTGGCGCTTGCTGAGCTTTTTCCCCGCATCGTCGAGCAGCAACGGATGGTGGAAATAGCGGGGCAGCGGGGCGCCGAGCAGTTGCAGCAGCTGGATTTGGCGGGCGGTGCTCAAGAGGATGTCCTCGCCGCGAACGACGAGATCGACGCCGTGCCGGATGTCGTCGCAGACGCAGGCGAACTGGTAGGTCCATTGGCCGGCGCGATCGCGCAGCGAGAAGTCGCCGCACTGGACGCGGGGGGTTTGGCGCTGTTCGCCGAGGTTGAGGTCGTGGAAGACGATTTCGCCGGCGGGCACCCGCAGGCGGACCGTGTTGCCATCGAGCGGGAGCCCTTTATCGGCGCAGGTGCCGGGATAGCAAAGCTCCCCCTGCCCCGACTGCCGTTCCAGGATTTGCTTGCGGGTGCAGTCGCACCCGTAGACGAGACCGCGGTCCCGCAAGTGCCGCAAGACGGCTTCGTAGTGCTTGCCGCAATCGCTTTGGCGGAAGTCCGACGGGCCGGCCGCGGTTGCCGAGGTGATTCCGAAGTCGGGCACGAAACCGAGCCACTCCATGGTTTCGAGGATGCCGGTTTCGTATTCGGGCCGGGCGCGGCCGAGGTCGTGGTCTTCGATGCGGCAGAGGACCTTGGCCCCCATTTTTTGGGCGACGCCCCAGACATAGTGCATGTGGAGGACGTGGCCGAGATGGAGGTAGCCCGTCAGGCTGGGCGCAAAGCGGGTGATCATCACGCACCCCGCGCAGCGGCCATGAAGGCCTCGACCTTGGCGAGGTCCTTGACGCCGGGCTCGAGCTCGACGCCGGAAGAGACATCGACCCCCCACGGCTTGACCTGGCGGATCGCCGTCGCGACGTTTTCGGGGGTGAGGCCGCCGGCGAGCAGGATCGGGGTTTCGACCGATTTGACGAGGTCGCGGGCTTTTTCCCAATCGCAGGTTTCGCCGGTTCCGCCGACGGTCTTGGGGTCGTAGGAGTCGAGCAGGTAGCGGTCGAACGGGAAGGTGGATTCGGAAAAGTAGAGTTCGTCCGGTTTGAGGGCGCACCAGACTTCGAGCCCCCGGAAGAGTTCGCGGTCGAGCGTCCAGCCGCTGGCGATTCGGTGGATCTGGAGCACGTCGAGACGGGCGTGCTGGGCGGCATGGGCCAGCTCGGCCTCGGAGGGCGCCACAAAGACGCCGACGCGCTTGATGCCCGCGGGCGTCTCCCATTGGCCGACGGCCTTGGGATCGATGTAGCGCTTGGAGCGGGGCCACTGGATGAAGCCGAGCGCGTCGGGTTTAAAAGCAGAAATCTGCCCGAGGTCGCCCTCGGAGCAGATTCCGCAGATCTTGACGAATGTGCCCATGGGCCTATTCAGCCGTGGCCTCTACGCCTTCCGGCTCGGAAAGGTCGAGGTCGGCGATGTCTTCGGCGATTTCGCCGGCGGCCTCGAGGGCCAGTTCCTTGCGCTCGTCGCAGTCGTCGAAGAAGAGCGGGTTCTGGCCTTCGGCCCAGACGATTTCGATATCGTCGATGCCGATAAAGTCGAAGGCGTGGCGGGCCTGGCGGGTCAGCGCATCGCGGTCGTCGTCTTCCTTGTAAACGCCGCCGGAAGCGACGAGCAGCACGACGGACTTGATTTTGTGCAGGGGCTGGACGCCGTCTTCCTTGCTGATGTCGAAGGTCAGGCCCGGGCAGAGGACTTGGTCGATCCAGGCTTTCATGATGGCGGGGACGCCGAAGTTCCACATGGGCATGGTGAGCACGAGCACGTCGGCTTCGTTGAAGAGTTCGGCCTGCTTGGAGGCATAGTTCGTGGCCATGTCCTCAACCTTGGTGGGTTCGTATTCCTCGTCGAAAACGGGATTCCACACCCCACGATAAAGCTCGTAGGAATAGAACGGAGGCTTTTCGTCGTAGAGGTTGACGTTGACGAGCTCCACGTCGGGCTTCAACTCGATCAGCTTGCCGAAGAAAGCGGCGGCGAGTTGCTTGGAAACCGATTCTTCGGTCGGCTTCGGGTTGGCGCAAACATGCAAAACATTCATTGAAAAACTCCTTTTCTATCCCCAGTCGCGGGGAGGTTTCAAAAATTGAAGAGGTGGTTATAACTCAATTTAAGAGCGGCTTACAAACAATTCCGCTAAATGGCTGCTATTTCATCGTAGAAGCCCAGATAATCGTCCTTGCGGTCGGAGTCGCGCAGGGCGATGGCGGAGCGCGGGTGCTCGTTGTAGTGGCCCGTGATCATGTAGGGAATGCTATAGCCCCAATCGATTTTCTGGCTCAACGGATGCATGGTATCCTGCACGAACTTGAGGATCGGGCGGATGTTGAACTTGGGGTTTTTGAGGAAGCCGACCATCAGTTCGGTGGGGCAGTTTCCGGCACCGCGCCCCATGCCCATCATGGTGGTGTCGAGCAGCTTGACGCCGGTGATGGCGGCATAAATGGTGTTGGCGTAGGCCAGTTGCTGGTTGTTGTGGGCGTGGATGCCGAGGGTTTTGCCGGTCTTCTTGTAGCGTTCGATCAAGTCGCCGATCTGCTCGTAGTAGAGCGAGCCGAAGCTATCGACCACGTAGAGGAAGTCGATTTCCTCGACCGAGGAGATGACCTCGAGGCCGTTGTCGAGTTCGTAGTCGGGCACGGTTGAAACCGCCATCAGGTTCAGCGCCACTTCATAGCCCTTCTGCTTGGCATCCTTGACGATTTTCAGCGCGGCGGGGATCTGGTGGATGTAGGTGGCGACGCGGATCAAGTCGATGACGCTTTCGCTTTTGGGCAGGATGTCCGCGGGATTGGTGCGGCCGGTATCGGCCATGACGGAGAGCTTCATCTCGGAATCGTTATCGCCAACTTCGCGGCGGAGGTCCTCTTCGTCGGTATACTTCCACGGCCCGCAACCCGTTCCGGCAAAGAGCTTTTTATCGGCCTTGTAGCCGACTTCCATGTAGTCGATGCCGCCGGCCACGCAGGTATCGTAGACCCGTTTGAAGAAGCCGTCCTCGAACTGGTGGTTGTTGCAAAGCCCGCCATCGCGCACGGTGCAATCCAAAATCTTCAGGTTGGGGTCGAAGGTCACCCAGCCCGCGCTTTGGTCCGCGGGCTCTCTGCTGGTCTCTTTTGCCTTAGTCATTTTTTTCTCCTTTAAACCGGTTCCTTTTTTGACGGTCTCCACTTTTCCATTCATGCGCCGCAAGGCTTCTTCACGGTCCCCCGTCTGCAGCGATTCCGAGTACTGAATACCATCGATCCGCTGTCGCCAGTAGTAGATCCCGCCCCGCAGCTTCAGATTCCTGATCCCTGTTCCCTCAAACGTTGGCATACGCATCACTCCCGATGATCACACTTTCTGCATGTGATGCGCATTGATGCGCCTTTTGTCCACGAATGTCAACCTTGCGATGCAATGCGTTTACAGCCGCCGCCTGCCACGCGCCTTCGGCGAAGCTACGGCGGACCCGCCGGCCAAACGGCCTCTACATTCGCGCAGTGAACGTTCGGCGCGTAGCGAACGTTTCCCCGAAGGGAACCGTTGAAAAACAACAGAAGCGACACCACTTTGCTCTTCCCATGTCGGAACTTTTTCCTTGTTTGGGCAATGGACCTATAGCATACGTTGAAAACGAAAGCATAGTTGCCGGCCGGCATCCTCGGGAGTGTGCCTACACCGGCTGAAAAGCGGCTTTCGATCTGCCATGGGGCCACATGAAATCACTAGCCACGCTCTTAATCTGCTTTGTCGTCGCCTTTTTCCTGGGCCGATGGACGCCGCATTACGACCTCCAGCAGGCGCAACGTCAAATCAAGGCGCTTAAAGAAAAAACGGCGCAACGGGAGCCGGGTTCCGGCACCCCCGTCACCGGCATGCTGGGGATTGGCAAGGTGAACGAACGACGCCGCTCCGGTGCTCGCAACCCGGGCGGAACCAATGCCCCGCCTGCGCAGGTCGCGAACAAGAGGAGGCCGGTTTCGGGGGAGGAACGCCTCGATCAAGCGATTGAATTATGGAACGTGCGAACACGGCTCGCCCGGGCCTCCTTCATCGAGCGCATGGGGGCTGGGGAGGAGGAGATCAATGATTTTGATGTCCTAATGGCAGCGCTCAACCTGCGTGCCGAAGCAACCATCAGCAATTGGGTCGCACGGATTGAACAGCAGGAGCAGATCACGTCCGAAGACGGTATCCGCATGGTCAGCGAACTCCTCGACTGGGTGGTACTGACCTACGATGAAATGGATCGCAAGCTTCCGGCCAACTGGCGGGAAGGCGTCGGGGACGAGTTCCGACTCATTGAAATGATTGATCCACAGGTGGCCGCGCCGCTGCTCAGGATCGAAGGCCGGTTGGGCGAGGTTGATTTTTAATGCAGCCCTCGCCCGTTAAAAGCATCTGGATCCACGCCGTGCATGAGGTGCGGGATGCCTTCCGTAGCCGCCGGGCGGTTTTCCTCTTGCTGATCTACCTCGCGGGGTCCGTCGCGGCATCCTCTTTTTTCATCAACGGCATGAAAAAGGTCGAAGACCGCCTGCTGGAGACGCTCAAGCTGGCGGAGTCGGATTCCGTCGGCACGGTGACCCAGACCCTGTGGGAAACCGGATTCATTCGGCACATGCTCAACGACACGGTCAAAAACGAAGCCCTGACCGACCATATCGTCAGCCAGTCGCCCATCTCGATATTCTACTGGTGGTTGAGCTGCACCTTCGCACCGCTGGTCATGATGCTGGTCTCGACGGCGCGCATCGCCGAAGAACGGGCGATCGGCTCGGCCCGCTTTGTGCTCTACCGCACGTCGCTGTCCAGCTGGGTGGCCGGCAAGTTTGTCGCTCAGGCGGCGCTGCTTTTGCCGTCGCTCCTGCTGAGCGCGCTGGGGGCATGGCTGGTGGGCTATTTCCGCTTGTCGTTTTTTAATCCGGTTGCAACGGCCATGCAGCTTTTGATCATCTCGCTGAAGGTCGTCGTGTACACGTTTTCCTACGTCGGGCTGGCCATCGGCGTTTCGCAGCTCACCCGTTCCGCCAATTTGGCGACGGTGCTGGGTTTTACCGGGGTCATTGCGCTCTCCATCACCGCCGCCGTCAGCAACCACTTCCGGGGGACCGGCGCGTTGCTGAACATCCCCTATTGGCTGACACCGCAGGCCTACCGGCTGGATCTGCTCTGGCCGGAACCGGCGCACGTCCTGCCAGCCGCCATCATGCTGGTGCTGCTCGGGGTGCTGTATCTCCTGCCGGGATACTATATCCTGAACAGGAGGGATCTATGACGCCCGCATTCCGCGTTGATGGATTGGTCAAGCAGTACCGGCGAACCCGCGCACTCGATGGCTTGAGCCTGACCGTGCCCCAAGGCAGTATTTTCGCGCTCGTCGGCAGCAATGGCGCCGGCAAG
Organism: Pontiella sp.; assembly: GCF_041622395.1. Classification (NCBI taxonomy): domain Bacteria; kingdom Pseudomonadati; phylum Kiritimatiellota; class Kiritimatiellia; order Kiritimatiellales; family Pontiellaceae; genus Pontiella; species Pontiella sp. The sequence goes on from NZ_JBFJYW010000063.1 coordinate 5,824, forward strand.
ACCACCCTGATGTCGATCGTCTCCGGGCTCGTCAAGCCCGACCGCGGCGCCTGCGATGTGCTCGGGCACGGACCGTATAGCGCGGCGCGTCACGCCGGGCTGGTGGCGATTCTTCCCCAAGACTCCGTTCCGCCCCGCCATGCCCGCATCGACCACCTGCTGCACTACTACGCCCGGCTGCAGGGACTGCACCGCGCCCCGGCGCGCGCCGCCGTACGCGAGGTGCTCGGCTGGGTCAATCTTGCCGACAAAACGACGGCCCGCGTGAGCGAGTTGTCGCACGGCATGCTCCGGCGCTTTACCATTGCCCAGGCGTTTCTCGGCAATCCTGAAATCGTGCTGCTCGACGAACCCATGAGCGGGCTCGACCCGGTCGAGGCCGCAAACATCCGGAACCTGATCCGCAGCCGGCGCGGGCGCCAGACCATCGTCATCAGCAGCCATATACTGCATGAACTCGAAAGCGTGTGCGACCAGGTCGCATTCATCGAAGCCGGAAGGCTCATGCGCCAGAATTCCATGAAGCACGTAACCCGGCATGGCCGGCAGATTAACATGAACATCACAGGAACGCCGCCGCTGGCCCGGTTGCAGGAACTGGTTCCCGAACACGCGGTCGAGTTTGATGCGGCCGCTCAAATGCTGCGCATCCATCTAACCGGCCAGCCGACCGCTCTGGGCAGCATTAATGGGCTGATCATTCCGGCACTGCTCGATGCCGGCTGCCAAATCATCGAAATCGTGCTGGGCTCCAACCTGGAGCACGAATACCTTAACCAACGCCAGGCACGATAACCCCTTTTCCCACACGGGAAAGAGGGGTCAAAAGAGGGGTCAGCCCGCACAATGCGTCATTTCGATGGTTGACCTGCTGGTGGACGCGGCGTAGTTTTCGAGTATGCCCAGATCAATCAGACATGAATATCCCGGAGCGGTATACCATGCGATGTGCCGCGGCAATAATGGACAGTCGATTTTCAAGGAGGATAAGGGGCGGCGCCTTTTCCTTGCGACACTTGAAGAGGTTTGTGAACAGACGGGCTGGATGGTTCATGCTTATGTGTTGATGTCGAACCATTACCACTTGCTGCTGGAAACCCCGGAGGCCAATCTGGTGACGGGAATGAAATGGTTTCAAGGTGCCTATACGCAACGTTTCAATGCGATGTTTCAATGTCGCGGCCATTTGTTCCAAGGGCGGTACAAGGCGCTACCCATAGAGGCGGGCCAAGATTCATCCTATTTCCAGGCGGTTGGGAACTATATCCATTTGAATCCGTTTCGCGCGGGAATGGCAGGTTCGGGTTTGGATCGGCCACTTGAGCATTACACGTGGAGCAGTTATCCGGCATATGTGGGCCGGGTAAAAAGGGTGCCAGCATGGCTTAACCGGGTTCGGTTGCTGAATGCTTGCGGATTAGATGGAGAGGCTTCAGGGGGTTGGATGCAATACCGGGACTTTTTGGAGTTTCAGATGTCTGGATCGCAAGAGCCTTTCGATGAGATGGTGGCGAAGCAGTTGAAAAGAGGGTGGTATGTTGGAGGGGAATCCTTTCGAGGATGGCTTTCCAAAAAATTGCCGGATCATTCGGATAATTTGCGTGGCGATCAGCGCAGGGCCCATGACGAAGCGGAGGCTGAGCGGCTACTTGACAGGGCGTTGGTCGTATTAGGCGTGAGTGAGTCGGCATTGGTGGGGATGAAAAGCAACAGGCCGGAAAAACAGGCGGTTGCTTGGCTATTGAAAAAATCAACAACCGTCACAGGTGTGTGGATTGCGGATCGGCTGAAGATGGGGAGTCGGGCCAACCTATCCCGGGCCTTAAGTGCTTTGAATAACGAGATCGATTCGGAAAGAAAAGAGTTGAAGCAGAAAATGACGCAATGTGCGGGCTGACCCTTCCGCCTGATCAGTTTGCCCTTTTATAGGAAACAATCGAATATTCGTCGGTCTCTTCGAGGATCTCCGCGGGCACGAAACCGTCCAGCCATTGGGGATTGAAGAAGGTATCGCCCTCGACCACTTTTTTCACCGTGGTCACCATCAGCCGGTCGCACTGCGGAATCATCAGATCATAAATCGCCGCGCCGCCGCAGACGATGGCATCGGCCGGAACGTCAACCGGATTGGAAACGGCGGAGGCCCCTTCAAAGCGGGCGTCGGGATTGCGGGTGAGCACATAGATGTCGCGCCCTTTCAGCGGCGGCAGCCCCTCGAAGGTGGTGCGGCCGACCACGATTTTCCGACCCATCGTGGTGCGCTTGAAAAACTGCAAGTCGCCTTTGCAACGCCACGGCAGGCCGCCGTCCTTGCCGATGACTCCGTTTTCAGACCGGGCAACAATCGCAATCATTAAACCGCGACCTCGCCTTTAATGGAGGGATGGGATTCATAGCCGTCGAGCGTGGCATGCTGCCACTCCCAGTCGAAGATCGAGTCGTAGCCTTCCAGCCGCAGCGTCGGCGGAGCAAAGGGCTCGCGCTTCATCTGCTCGTCGAGCTGGTCGAGGTGGTTGACATAAATATGGGCATCGCCGAGGAAGCCGATCAGTTTGCCGGCCTTCATGCCGCACTCCTTGGCGATCAGTTCCAACAGCAGGCCGTACGAAGCAATATTGAACGGGATGCCGAGAAAGATATCGCACGACCGCTGGTTCCAGAGCAGGTCCAGCACCCCCTCGTTGCAGAGCAGCTGATAGGAATAGTGGCACGGGACCAGCGCCATCTGGTCGAGCTGCTGCGGATTCCAGGCATTCACCAGAATACGGCGGCTGTCCGGATTGGTCTTCAGCGTTTCGATGGCTTTCGCCAGCTGATCGATGCCGCCGGTGAAATTTTCGGCGCCGAATGCATAGTGGCCGTTGAAGTTGCGCCACTGGAACCCGTAGATCGGGCCGAGGTCTTTTTCCGCCGCCATGGCTTTATAGGTGGCCTCGTCGTGGCCGTACGGCACTTTGGCCGGCGAGCACCACTCGTTCCAGATTTTGCAACCGCGCTCCTGGAACCACGATTTGTCGGTCACGCCCTTGATGAAGCCCTCCAATTCGACCCGGAGGGTTTTCCACGCCATCTTTTTGGTCGTGAGCAGCGGGAAGCCGTTGGCCATGTCGTAATCGATCATACAACCGCTCACGGAAATGGTATCCGTGGCCGTCCGGTTGGTTTTCTTTATTCCCTCCCGGAGGACTTTTTCAACAACCTGTTTGTAGACCTGATCAATATTCATGCTTCGGCGGTTTCAGTGTTCGGTTTTATCAAATGAGTGCGAAAAGCTAGCACGCCCGATCGATGATCGGAATTCCAAACGTTGGAAATGCGCCGCGAATGCCTCTAACCACTCCGCTCGAAGGTGGGCTCGGGTAAAGCCGCCGCTACGAGGCGGCTTGGAGCCGACGCGGAGCGCGGGCGCTACTCCCCGCCAAGAATGGCGGCCACGTTTTCGGCGGCTTTTTTTGTGCCCAGCAGCCGGCGGACCTCGGCGTAGCCCGCGAGCATGGCGGCGCGTTCGGGCGTATCGGCCATCAGCTTCGCGGTTTCGGCGGCCAGGGTTTCGGGCGCGGCGTCGAGCTGGATCAACTCGGGGCAGACGGTTTTTTGCGCGATGATGTTCACCAGCCCGATATGGGAAATCTTCACGACCGACCGGGCGAACCAATAGGTGAACGCGCTGGTTTTGTAGACGAGGATGTGCGGCGTCCCGATCAGCGCGGTTTCGAGCGTCGCCGTGCCGGAGGTGACGATCGCCGCCTCGGCCTGCCGCATCAGCTCGCGCGCGTTGCCGCGGATGACCTCCAACCGCGCAGGCTTTTCCCGGGACCGGGCCATCTGTTCGTTGACCAGGTTTTCGATCCGGGCGTTGGGCGAGGCGATCATGAAAGAGACGTCGGGGAACGCCGTTTCCAACCGTTTCGCCGCGGAAAGAATGGTTGGGAGAATGCGCAGGATCTCCTGTTTTCGACTGCCGGGAAGCAAGGCGATTCGGCGCTCCGAACCCCACGGAAGCTCCGCCGACGGCGCCGCGAGAAAATCGTCGATCTGTTCGACCAGCGGATTGCCGACGAAATCGACCGTCAAATCCGTTGCCTTGAACAGCTCGACCTCGAACGGGAAAATCACCATGAGACGGTCGATCACCGCCGCCATTTTCGGGATCCGCTTCTTGTTCCAGGCCCACACCTTCGGGGAAATGTAGTAGAAAACCTTCACGCCGCGCTTCTTGAGTTCGGCGGCCAGGCGCAGATTGAAGCCGGGATAATCCACCAGCAGGGCCTTTTCCGGCTTGCGCGTATCGACCTCGGCGAGCACCTGCTTCATGACGCCCTTGAAAAAGCGGTATTGCTTGAGCACCTCGACAATGCCCATCACGCCCATGCGGTCGGTATGCTGCAACAGCTCGACGCCTTCGGCCTTGAGATGGTCGCCGCCGATGCCCCAGCAGGCGGTGTCCGGCGCACGGTCCTTCAGTGCGCGAATCGCCCCCGCCGCATGCAGGTCGCCCGACACCTCCCCCGCCACAACTAGAATCGATTTCTTCATTTCGATATATTTCCGACAAAATAATTTCCAAATTCCGAACGCAGAGTAATCATTTTGTCGAACCTAGTCCTGCCCTGTCTCAATGGCCACGAAGGCCATGTTGTATTGATCGGCAAGGGCGATGAGCTTTTCCTTTTCAAGCAGGATGGTTTTTCCCGCTTCGACCGCCAGGCACGACACCTTCGCCCGCTTCATCACCCGGAAGGTCTTGGCGCCGACCACCGGGATATCGAACCGCATGTCGTGCCCGTGCTTCGGCACCTTCACGACGACGCAGCCGGCCTTGCCGACCTTGCCCGCGCGCCGAATGGTCCGGTTGGTGCCCTCCCAAGCCTCGACCGCAATAATGATCCCGTCCTTGATGGCGACGGTCTGGCCGATCTCGAATTCGCTGGTGCCCTTCACCAATCTGAGGCCGAGTTCGATATCGGCCTGCTCGCGCGCGGTCGGCGCACGCTGGCCGAGCACCCCGGCCGCCGGGGTGTAGCATTCCATGAACGAATTGCCCGGCAGCACCTCGATGCCGAGCTTTTCAATCTCGTCCGCCGCCGTCCCGAAAATGGTATGGGCGTTGCGGGTCTCCAGCGACCGGTAAAGTTTTTTAGCCAACGCATCCAACCGCAGGTGGAACACATTGTTCATCCCGATTTGGCCCACCAGCACCGCATGCCTGATGCCGGTGGCGGCCAGCGTATCGAGAAACAGCTTGAAGCTGCCCAGCGGAAGCCGGTGGAACTCGTCGGCCAGCGCCGCCATCTCCCGGTTGGTTTCGCCCTTGAAGCCCACCACCACGATGCGCTTGACGCCCGCCGCGCGCGCGGCCCGGGCCAGCATCCGCGGATAGGCGTCGCGCCCGGCAACAATGATGAGTGATTCTGGAACGTCGTTCATGCCGTCCATACTGCCAAAATCCGGCGACGCGACAAAATGATTAAGGTCAAAATGATTTGGCCCGTCATTCGGAGACGGAATCGATGGAGGCGGAATCGACGGCGTTGGTGAAGGCCTCCGGATGGTCGCGCCGCTGCACCATTTCGAGCAGGCCGGCAAGTTGCTTGCGGCGCAGCAGGTCGTGGGCGGTCTCGCCGGAGGCATTGGGGATGCCGACATCGCCGCCGGCATTGATGAGGAAGCGGGTGGTGCGGTAGTTGCGCGCCAGGATCATCCGGTGCATCAGCGTATCGCCGTTGGCCAGGATGCGATTGACGTCCGCCCCGGCATCGATCAGCCGATCGGCGATATCGTAGTGCCCCCCCCGCAACGCATAGTCGAGCGGGGTAAGGTCTTGGTCGTCATGCAGTCCGGTCATGCCCGGGATTTCGAGGAACAGCTCCACCAGCTCAATATGCCCGCCGCTGACGGCGAGATGCAGCGGCGTGAGATGGATGAAATTGAACTTGCGCGGATCGGCGCCGCCGTCGAGCAACAGGCGGGTTCCCTCGAGACTGCGCTTGCGCACGGCGTAGTGCAACGGGGTGTCGCCGCGGCGGTCGAAGGCGTTGACATCCGCGCCGGCGGCGAGCAGGAGCCGGACGATCGGGAGGGCATCGGCCTCTGCGGCCCGCATGAGCGGGGTGCGGTAGGTCAGGTCGCGTGCGTCCACCCCGGCCCCGGCGTCCAGCAACGCCTTTACGGCTCCCTCGAGCCGGTGCTCGACCGCAGGGTGGATCGGCGGCGTGCCGTCGCTCGCGGGCGCATTCGGATCGATCCCGTTTTCCAGCAGGACGAGCAACATCGGCAAATTGGCAAGCGATACCGCGACCGGATCGCGGCCCGCGCCGCCCAGATCGTTTTTCGAAGCACCGAGGCGGATCAGCCGGTCAACGGCCTGGGGCATATTCTCGCGGAAGGCCACCTGCACCAGCGTTTCCCCCTCCTTGCCTTCGGTTTTTACCAACAGCTTCGGATCGGACTGGATGCGCTCGACCAGCGCGTCCAACTGGCCTTCGCGCAACAGCACGAACTCGCCGAGCAGTTGATGCGATAGGTTGTTGAGGACGATCCCGCCAGCAACCAGCAGAAGAACAAAAAAACCCATCGCGATCGGCCACCACGGGACGTTGCGCGCTTTCCTCTTTTTTTGGTAATCGGCGGGCTTTGCCGGGCGCAGCGTGAACAAATAGATCAACAGGCCAAACCAACCCAGCCCGCATGCCCCGGTAAAGACGAGTGCAAAGTTGAACGAGCTCCGGTCATCGCCGATCTCCAACGTTCGCCAAAAGTTCCACGCCGCCAAACCGCCCAAAACAGCCACGACCGCCAACAGCCACAAGCTGAGCTTCACTCTTTCCCGTACGATGAATACATCTGCCATGTCCCACGTCTACCCCAACGCGCGACCAACCGCAATCCCCATCGTTTCCGCTTGCGTTTTTCCCGTCGATTCCCATTATGTCCGCTCATTTTTCAACCACTTAAACGAAAAGGAATTAACACCATGGCTGTTAAAAAAGTTGCCCTGTTGACTGCGGGCGGTCTCGCGCCCTGCCTCTCCACTGCGGTTGGCCGCCTGATCGAGCGCTACACCGAAGTTTCCCCCGAAACCGAAATCATCGCCTATGTCGGCGGTTACAAAGGACTCCTGCTCGGCGATTCGATCCAGGTTAACGGTGAAATCCGCAAAAACGCCGCCATCCTCTACGAGCACGGCGGATCGCCGATCGGCAACAGCCGCGTCAAACTGACCAACGTCAAGGACTGCGAAAAGCGCGGGCTCGTTAAACCCGGCCAGGATCCGCTCCAGGTGGCGGCCGACCAGCTCGTCAAAGACGGCGTCGACGTGCTCCACACCATCGGTGGCGACGACACCAACACCACCGCCGCCGACCTGGCGGCCTACCTCGCCGAAAACGACTACAAACTGATCGTGGTCGGCCTGCCGAAGACGATCGACAACGATGTCTTCCCGATCAAGCAATCCCTCGGCGCCTGGACGGCCGCCGAAGAGGGCGCGAAATATTTCGCCAACGTGGTGGCCGAGCACAACGCCAACCCGCGCATGCTCATCATCCACGAAGTCATGGGCCGCAACTGCGGCTGGCTGACGGCCTACACCGCCAAGGTCTACCATGAAAAGCTCGAACAACTCGACTTCCTGCCGAACATCGGCCTCTCCAAGGAGCGCAAGGATGTCCACGCCATCTTCGTTCCGGAAATGGAAATCGACATCGCCGCCGAAGCCCAGCGCCTCAAGAAGGTGATGGATGAGATCGACAACGTGAACATCTTCATTTCCGAAGGCGCCGGCGTTGAGTCGATCATCAAGGAAATGGAAGCCGCCGGCGAAGAGGTTCCGCGCGATGCCTTCGGCCACGTGAAGCTCGACGCCGTCAATCCGGGCGCCTGGTTCGGCAAGCAGTTCGCCAAATTGCTTGATGCCGAAAAGGTGCTCATCCAGAAGTCCGGCTACTTTGCCCGCGCAGCGGCCTCCAACGAGGAAGACCTCAAGCTCATCAAAGCATGCTGCGACGTGGCGGTCGAATCCGCCATCGCCGGCATCGGCGGCGTGGTCGGCCACGACGAAGACCAGAACGACGAGCTCCGCGCCTGCGAATTCCCGCGCATCGCCGGCGGCAAGCCGTTCGACATCGACGAACCGTGGTTCGGCGAACTGCTCGCCGACATCGGCCAGCCCAAAGGCGCCAAGGTCGTCGTCGCGCACTAAGCGTGAGGCGTGACGATTGAGGCGTGATGATTGAGGCGTGACTGAATGCGCGTGGTTGAAAATCACGCCTCACGTTTCACTCGTCACAATCGCGCCTCACGATTCACGAAACAAAAAGCGTCCCGCTCGCGGGGCGCTTTTTTCGTGTTGCGCTGCGCCCGGCCGCAGCCCGTTCGTTCAAGGAAACGC
>NZ_JBFJYW010000064.1:0-14143 GCF_041622395.1 Pontiella sp.
CGTAATGATGCCGTCGACGCTGGTATCGGGCGCGCTCAGCTCCAGCGGGAGCGAGCCCGGACTGAACGCAAGGGTCGCTCCATCGGGGGGATCAATGACATCGAACGTCACGCCGGCCATGGACGCACCTTGCGAGGCCGCGCGCCGTTGCCCCTCGATGGAAAAGGTTCCAGCGGTTGCCCCGTTGAGACTGACATCGAAAAAGACAAAACTCGCCTGACCGGTTGTTCCGGGCAGATCGTTCACCTCGGCGGGCGTCCCTCCATCGACCGAAATACGCAGTCCCGAAGGGTTCCAGTTTACGTTGTTCAGGTTGCCCGCCATGATACCGATGCGGAACGCGTCCGGTGTCGACCCATCGATAGTGAAGGTAACGATCTCCTGCCAGGTCCCCGCACCGGGAGTTACATTGGCGACGCCCCCGCCGGACCGGATGCCCCAGTTGTCGACATCCGGCGCGATGGGCAGGCTCGGGTCGTCGATGATCGCGTAGCTGAAGGTTCCGCCTTCGGCCACGGATGTAAAATCGGCCCCTTGAGCAAAGGTCGCCCACGACGCTCCGACCTGCGTATGGGTGGCAAAAGAATTGCCTCCACCGTCGTTTGGCAAGCCATCTCCGAAAAAGAAGAGTCCTTCCGTGCCATAGGCATGGTCAGCATCCACATCGAACCCCTTGACGACCCCCGTTGACCGAAAGGCATTGACACCGTTTTCATCATAGCCGGATCCATCGCCGACCAACTCAATCGTAATCGCTCCGTGTGATGCGGACAACATGCCCAGTATCGCCATCAGCGCTGTTCCAATTTCCTTCCTCATTGCTCTTCTCCTTATTTTCCGGTTTCCAACCGCCTTGCACGATGCAGTCGACCTAGAATCCTCTATTCCAAGCAAAAGAGATGGTCCTACAGAACGCAAGTTTTGCCAATACCCTGAAAAGGGTATTTTCAGCTTTTATTTCAAAACCGCGTCAAGCGGATGCGCTTCCGGAAAACGCGGCCCCGTTGAAGGCGATGATGCGGGGAAAAGAACAGCAACCGATCCTCGCGGAACCGGTTCGGTTTATTCCGTTCCCTCGTAGACCCGATAGAATCCGCACCGGTTGGTCGGATTCAGGGGAAGGGAAAATGGCTGGGGGGTCTCGGAGGTAAAGGAGTGCACCGGTTCCATGGTCTCGAAACCCACCAGAAGATTCGTGGACTGGCGGAGCTGGAAGCCTTGGTTGCCCGGAACCGGATCAACCCAATAGTTGACGGTGGAAGCGGATTCAGCTTCCAGCAGCGGACGCATCGTTTTGGCCGTGACGTGAATGGCACTGAGCGGCATTGCTTCGTCGTCGCTCAAGGTGATGGTCAGGTTGCCGGCGCCATCCGTTGCGACATTTTCAAAAAGGGCAGGAACCAGAATCGGCCGGGAATAGAACGGGCTGGTCAAGACCTCATCGCTGTTGGTGTACGGATCCGCATCCTTATTAATGTAGGGCCGGAACGATGCATAGGTGCGCACCAGCGAATCCGCTCCGGCGGCGATCGTCAAATCGGTCAGGCCAGTGCTCGCCGCCGGCATCGCAACCACCTGCACATCGTAGCACTGGGCGTCATCCAGCCCGGACAGCGCGATCTGCATGGAACCGGCGCTCCAAACCCCGTCATTGGCCGACCGGTCGGAAAACGGCGTATCCAGATAGTTTCCGTAGTTTGCATGACCGAAGCCGAGATCGTCGTTCGTCATCTCGCCGCCCGTGATGCCTGAAGCCTGAATGGAGACGCCGGGAAGGAGAGTCCCGGTCCGGAGATCCTGAACCGTTGTGCTTGTGCCGTTGCCATTGATGACGTTCCAGCCCGGTTCCGAACCGCTTCCGGGGGTGGCACCGCCGTCGCTGAAATCGATGCCGACTTCGTACGCAATCGCCTCGGCGACCGCCGGCGGGATCGGGGCGGGTATCGACCAACGGGCCCCGTTCGCGTCGGTCAGAATAAACCGGTAGACATACTGCCGGAACGGGTTCAGCCCGCTGATTTCGTATTCGATGGCGTCGGCGGCACTTACGGCCCCCAGGCTTGCACTTCCGCCCCCCTCGGCAGCCGCCCAGACCGTCGCCCCCACCTGCCCCTGATCTTCGTAGGCCCAGACCAGCTCGACCGAGGTGTAGTTGCCCGGCTCATCGTAGCTCACCAAGGCGGAGCCTTTGCCGGTTTTTACCGAGCTGGGCCATCCCGTGAGCGGCTCATCCACATAGGGTTGCGTGGCGTTGTTATTGTACAGCGCAATGTCCGGACGGAGCGTGCCCCCATCGAAGAAGCGGGCCCCGGAGCCGATCCGATCCTTGTCGCCGAGTTCGGCGCGCGCCACTTCGACCTGCTCCAGCAGCCGTTTCACCACCGCGGGATATTGCGCCGCGAGATTGGTGGTCTCCTCGGGATCGTTGTCCAGATCATACAGTTGCACTTCATCCACCCGATCCTGCCAGCTCCGCCACCAGGCCATCCAGGCACTGGCGGGATTGTTTCTACGGGGCAGCACCAGCTTCCAGCGGGCATCCCGAATGGCCGACAACTGCGTGTAGCAGTAATAATAGTAATAGTCGTGCGGGCTTGCGGTTTCTTTGCCCTCGATCAGCTTCCGGATGCTCTTCCCATCGATCGCGAGCCCTTCCGGGATATTCACAGCGGCATAGTCCATGAAGGTCGGAAACAGATCCATCGTCGTCACAATCTCCTCCGAAACCCGGTTCGTTGGAACCGTGCCGGGCCAGCGAACGATGTAGGGCACGCGCGGGCCACCCTCCAGCGAGCGCATCTTGGAACCTTTCAGCGGGAAGGCGCTGCCATAGTAACCCTCCAGGCTTGCCGAGGTCCACGGCCCGTTGTCCGCGCTAAAAACCACGAAGGTATTTTCGGCAATGCCCAGCTCATCGAGTTTATCGAGCACCGCCCCCAGGCTCCAGTCGAGCTCTTCGATCACGGCCGTATAGACGTCCAGCCCACGTGCGGCGGCGCTGTCGCGGAATTCCTGCCGGGCCCCGAGGGACACATGCGGCATATTGTGGGCAAGGAACAGGAAGAAGGGCTCGTTGGCACGGTGCGCATCGCTCATGAAATCCATCGCTTCCTGCGTATAGTTGTAGATCATGTAGTCGGCTTCGCTCTGGTCCAGGTCCGCATCGACCACCGTGGTGCCGTTGGTATCGGCCCGGAGGATGGACGTATTGACGTTGCTCCCCGTGTCCACCGCTTTCGTGCCGTTATGCGACGGGGTTCCGTAAAAATAGTCGAAGCCCTGGTCGATCGGCCCTCTTCCCGCGTGGAAACTGGTCGCGGCGGTGCTTTCGCCGGAGTTGTGCCACTTGCCGATCAGCGCCGAGGTATAGCCCGCCGTCTTGAGCAACTCGGGAATCATGATCTCGTCGCCATGCGGCTCCGAATGATGATTCTTTTCATTGGCAGGCTCGGCAATGCGTATCGGATAGCAGCCGGTCAAGAGTCCGGCACGCGAGGGACCGCAAACCGGAGAGGCCACGTAGCCATCGGTAAAGCGTATGCCCTCGGCCGCCATCTGGTCGATGCGCGGCGTCTGGATGTGCGGCGAGCCGAAGCACCCCAAATCGTTGTAGCCATGGTCGTCCGTGAAAAAGATAATAAAATTGGGCCCGTTGCTGGCCACCGTAATCGACACGGTCGCCGGATCGCTCTCCGCCAGCCCGTCATTAACGGCAAAGGTAAAGCTGTCAGAACCCTCATAGCCGTCTGCCGGCGTATAGGCCAGATTCGGTTCCGCCCCCGTCAGCACCCCGTAGGTCGGCGAATCAACGACCCGATACGTCAAGTCGCGGCCCTCCGGATCGCTGCCGGACAGCGTGATGTTTACCGAAGAATCAGGCGTGACGCGCACCCGTTGCCCAGCGGCGACGGGAAGTTCGTTCGTGACCGTAATCGAGACGGTCGCCGGATCGCTCTCCGCCAGCCCGTCGTTGACGCTGAAGGTAAAACCGTCCGTTCCGGCATACCCGGCGGCCGGGGTGTAGGTCAGGAACGGAAGCGCGCCGTTGGTCGCCAGCGTCCCGCGGGTCGGCAACGAAACCACGGCATAGGTCAGGTTGCCGCCCTCCCAGTCGCTGCCCGCCAGCGTGATAGCCAACGGCGTGTCCGGCAACGTGCTTACGTGCTGCGCGGTAGCCATGGGCGGCACATTGCCCGTCGGATTCGCCGTCAGCGTTAACTCGGCGATCGACGCCCAGTCGTCGCCCGCGCTCAAATCGGAGATGGTAAAGGTGATTTCGCCCCCCGAAGCCGAAACGCCGGAGAAGGTTTCGTAGCCATCGACATACGTCCCGTCGAACGTGTTGGTTCGCACGTCGGAACCCACCGTCCAGATATGTTCGAACGCGTCGTGATCCCGCTTAAAACCGCCAAAGAGCCGGTAGGTCAGCGCATCGTTCAACCCGAAAAACGTAAAGGTCAGGGTGTCTTCGGGACTCTCGTTTTGCGCGAAAATATGATCTTCATAAATCGAGGCGTCCGTACTGCCCTCGCCCACCAAATGATTGCGTCCGGCATCGCTGGTGATTCCGCCAACCGTCAGGCCCACCTCCGTTGCGGCACCGTCCGAAAGGCGAACCAGATTCGAAAGCGTGGCGTTGCCGGAGCCGGTGAACCAGTTCCAGTTGGCGGTCGACGGCGCCGTCGCTCCGAAATCGATGCAAATTTCAACGGCGTTCGTGCTGAGATCAACCGAGGAAACCACCTTCATCCGAAACCCGCTGATCCGCCCGCTTTCGGCAATCTGTGCGATGGTAAAGGCACCGTCGGCATCGATCGTCAACGCGGCGGTATCGTCCCCGGCCGTCGTGAAATCGTCCTCCAGATCATACGGCGCAATGGCGGCATATGCCATGGCGATGGCATCGCCCTGCTGGGCATCGTAGGTCGTCAGCGCGACCCCGTTGACGTCGATCTGGTCGGCGGCGGTTTGGTTCCAAACGATCGTGCCGTCCTGAACCGAGGAAACCAAACCAACGAACGCAAAGCCCGCAACGTACGGCGCCGCGGATCCCTGCAGATCGGAAAAGGCAAACGAAATGGATTCCCCCGCATCGAGCCGGCCCGAGCTGCCGCCATTCGATCCCCACCCATGTTCGATTTTATCCAGCGTGCCGCCGGTGACCACATCCACGACGATATCCACGGTCACCGAACCGTCGCCAAACAGATCCCAATCGTCGTACGTGTAGGTCTCGGCATTGTTTCCGTCCGTGGTGTTCGTAAAGTCGAGGGTAACGACCTGCGCCTGCACGCCGACCGCCATCGCCAGAAACACAACACCCAAATATAAAACGATTTTGTTCATCCAATGTGCTCCGGCTTACGGTCGGGTTTGCCCGCCGCTTCTGATCGTCGCCAGCTCGCTGGCCATGGTGGCGGCAATATCGGGGTGGTTCGTGACGACATTGACGGTCTGGGACACGTCGTTTGCCAAATCGTAGAGCTGGGTGGTCGGCGCGCCGTCGACATAATTGCCGTCGCTGTCGATGTCGCTGTTCGTCAGGCCGGTCCAGGCCACGGCCCCCGGCCCGCCCGTGGTTCCGCTGAACCCGGCATCGCCCCGCCGGGGAATGTACATCCAGTCGCCCTTGCGGTAGCTGACGCCGTTCGAATATCGGGGTTGCAGAAGCAAGGTGTCGCGAATCGGCTCGGCCGGATCGCCGAGAAAGGCCGGCAGCATATTGAAGCTGTCGATCCCCTCCCCGTCGTTCAGCCCCCGCCCGGTGAGGGCGGCGAAGGTGGCCATGAAGTCGATGGAGCTCATCAACTCGCCGGAGACGCTGCCGGCTTCGATTTTGCCCGGCCAGCGGGCGATGAGCGGGATGCGGTGCCCGCCTTCCCAGACGCCGAACTTCCAGCCCAGCAGATCGCCGTTCTGTTTGTGGCCGGCGTTCCAGGCATTCTTGCCCTCGTCGTTGAGCATGCCGCCGTTGTCGCTGGTCACGATAATCAGTGTGTTTTCCGTCAGTCCCAACTCGTCGAGCTTGTCCATCACTTGGCCGACGATCCAGTCGAACTCGTGAATGAAGTCGCCGTACAGGCCGCATTCGCTGGTGCCCACGAATCGCGGATCCGGGGTAAAGGGATGGTGGATCTGCGTCGTCGCGATATACATGAAGAACGGATGATCCCGATGCTCTTCAATCCACTGCGTGGTCCGGGCGGCCCACTGGTTGCCGAGGTCGTAGTCGCGGTACAGCAGGTGGGCCGCTTCGCCGCCCGAGATGCCGTTCATGACCTTGTTGTCGTAGTAAAGCACATTGGCCGCGTGCGCATCCGACGTGTAATACAACGGATCGTCGGCATCCCACCCCAGAATCCCATGGTTTTCCACGAAGACATAGGGCGGCGCGCTGTTCACCACCGGAACGCCGAAATAGTAGTCGAAGCCCAGTTCCAGCGGACCGGGTTTCAGCGCGGCATTCCAGTCGCATGGATCCGTATCGCCGAAGCCCAGGTGCCACTTCCCGAAGCAGGCCGTTTCGTAGCCCTGCGATTTCAGCATATCGGCAATCGTCGTTTTGGTCTCCGGGAACAACAGCGCCGCGTGAATCGAGGTGGGCGCCCAGATATCCTGGCGGAACGGATATTCGCCGGTCAGCATGCCGTAGCGCGACGGCGTGCAAACGGCAGACGCCGAATGGGCGTCGGTGAACCTGCGCCCCTGCGACGCCAGCCGGTCCACGTTGGGGGTCTGCACCTTGGTGGCACCGTAGCAACCGAGGTCGCCGTAGCCCAGATCGTCGGCATAGATCAGGACGATGTTGGGATTCTTCCACCCCAGACCGAGCCGGTAAAACTCGTTCTCACCGCTCGTATCAACCGGCACCGTCACCTCCACCGGATTGTTCGTGCCGCTCTCCGCAACCAACCCCGGCGGACTCCAGGCCCCGAGCCGGTTGGTGGCCACCGTCGTCCATCCGTTGGAGGCCACCAGGTTCGTGGTCGACTGGAGATAGTAGACCATATCCACGGCGTTGGTATTCCGGCTGAAGCGGACCGAGTTGCCGCCGATATGCAGCGGACGAACGGACGCCGGCTGGGTCGGGTTGGACCCCGTGGCCCACTCAAAGACATTATCGGCAAGGTCGCCGTCGGCGTCCTCGCCGGGACGGTACAGCCCGCTGGTCATGCCAAGGAGGCCGATCCAGTCGTCGTAATGGGCCGGGATCGTCACGCTAATCGACACCGTTGCCGGGGCGCTGTCCGCCTCGCCATCGTTGACGCTGAAGCTAAAACCGTCCGTTCCGGCATAGCCGGCGGCCGGGGTGTAGGTCAGGTACGGAAGCGCGCCGTTGGTCGCCAGCGCCCCGCGGGCCGGCGGCGAAACCACGGCATAGGTCAGGTTGCTGCCCTCCCAGTCGCTGCCGGCCAGCGTGATAGCCACCGGCGTGTCCGGCAGCGTGGTCACCTGCTGTGCCGTTGCGGAGGGCGGCACGTTCCCGGTGACCGCGCAGAAAATCGTCAACTCCGCAATCGATGCAAAGTCGCCGTTGGCCAGATCCGTGATCGAAAATACGATTTCGCCGCCGGAAGGCGACAACCCGCCGAAGGTTTCGTAGCCATCGACATACGTCCCGTCGAACGTATTGGTTCGCGCGTCGGAACCCACCGTCCAGATATGTTCGAACAAATCGCTGTCCCGCTTAAACCCGCCAAAAAGCCCGTAGGTCTGCGCATCGTCCAGGCCGGAGATCGTAAAGGTCAAGGTGTCGTCCGCGTCGCGATCGTTTCCGTAGATGTGGTCGAAATAAATCGAAGCATCCGCGCTTCCGGAACCCTGCAGGTGGTTGAGCCCATTATCGTTGTCGATCCCCGTCACCGTGATCGCCACCCCGGAATCGACGCCGTCCGAGAGGCGAACCAGGTTCGAAACGGTGGTGTCTCCCCCGGTGCCGTCATATAAAAACGGGTTCCAGTGGGCGGTCGCCGGCGCCGTAGCGCCGAAATCGATGCCGATCTCGATCACGGCGGGCGAGCCGCCGCCGGAGCCGGCCGCCAGCCCCAAAACGGCGGCCGCCACGATCTGGATTTTCGTTCGCATCGGAGGTTCCTCTATTTCGAAGCCTTGGACTTCCACTGGTTGTACTTGGCGATTTCGGGACGCTTCTTGCCCGGATCGAAGAAGCGCGCGCCGGAGCCGATGGTTCCGGCATCGCCCAGCTCGGCGCGGGCCCGCTCGACCTGCTTCATGAGCCGTTCGACCACTTCGGGATGCTGCGCGGCAACATTGCGCGTTTCGCCGAGGTCCGCTTCCAGGTCGTAGAGTTCGATGGTTTTGACTTCATCGATCATGCGGGCCCACCAGCCCATCCACTTGGGTTTGGCATCGCGCGGCAAAACCAGCTTCCAGCGCGCGTCCCGGATGGCCTGCAACCCGGTGTAGCAATAATAGTAGTAATAGTCGTGCGGCGACTGATCGGTGGCCCCCGTGATGAGCGGACGGATGTCTTTCCCGTCGATGGCCAGGTCCGCCGGCAGGGTCTGCCCGGCCAGTCCGGCAAAGGTGGGCAGCAGATCCATGGTGGTGACGATGGCGCCGGAGGTTTCCCCGGCCGGGATGGTTCCGGGCCAGCGCATGATGCACGGTACGCGCGGGCCGCCCTCCCACGATTTCATCTTGGCCCCGCGCAACGGGTCGGCATGCCCGGCATGGTCGTCGATCCCCTTCTCGATCCACGGCCCGTTATCCGAAAAGAACACGATCAGCGTGTTTTCGTCCAGCTCCAGCGCCTTGAGCGTTTTCAGGATCTCGCCGAGGCTCCAGTCGAGCTCCTCGATCACGTCGCCATAGAAGCCGCCCGCCGATTTGCCGCGGAATTTATCGGAAACCCCCAGCGGAACATGTGGCATGTTATGCGCCAGATAGAGAAAGAACGGCTGCTCTTGGTTCTTGGCGATGAACCGGATGGCCTCCTCCGTGTACCAGGTCGTCAGCTGATCCATCTCCCGCTGCTCGATCGCCGGGACGACGACCTCGCGGTTGCGCATTAGCGGGGCCCGCACCTTGGACTCCTCCAGCAACTTCGTGACGCCGTTGTACTTGGGGGTGCCGAAGAAATAGTCGAACCCCTGGCTCAGCGGGTCGCCATGGGTTTTCGCATCGCCGGCGTGCCATTTCCCGAGGATCGCCGTGGCATATCCGGCCGGCTTCAGCACCTCGGGAATCATCAGCTCCTTCGTGTGCGGAATCGTGTGCAGCGCCTTCCTGTTTCCGGGTTCGGCAATGCGGATCGGGTAGCTGCCCGTCATCAACGCCGACCGGCTCGGCCCGCAGACCGGCGAGCCGACGTAGGCGTCGGTAAAGCGCATCCCCTCCGCCGCCATCCGGTCGAAATTCGGCGTTTTGATATTCGGCGAGCCGAAACACCCCACGTCGTTGTAGCCCTGATCGTCCGTCAGAAAGACGATGATGTTCGGTTTTTCCGCGGTGCCGGCCGCGGCCGCCAAGCAGACGGCCATGGCCGCCGCGCATCCGGTTTTCCTGAATTCCACACTAAACATAACGGATCTCCAATCGTTGTCCTGCCTTGATCACCAGCCCTTGCGGGAAACGAAGCACATAACGGCCAGCCGCATGCCGGAAGTCCGCCTCGACGCTCTGGCCGTCGACCGTCGCCAGCGCCCTGTCCGCAGACGTTCCGTCGACTTGATCCAGCGCGAATTCCTTCAGCGCCAACTGCCCGTAGCGCAAGTCGATCGATGCGGATTGTTTGCCGTTGGCCACCTGCTGCCCGAAGCTGCCCCACCCTTCGGCGGCGGTGAATCCGGCGCGGAAATCCTCCTGCTGCATACGGGGGCCGAAGGCCAGCTTGCCTTCGGGACCGTCGTAGCGATAGCCGCACATGGCCAGGAAGGCGCCATAGCTGGCCATGGCGCGGGCATAGTGGTCGGAGCACTCGATTTCGTTGTAGGGATTGCGGTCCTGCGGCAGGTAGCGGTCATAGATGGCCTTGCCGATCGACAAGCCCTGCTCGATCATCCCTTCCCAGATCATGTGGGCGGCGACCTGCCACTCGAAGCCGGTCATGCATTCATTCAGATAGCCCGCATAGCTTTTCTTGCCGCTTTTCGGTTCGACCTTTCCATTCGGGAAGGAGCACATGATCAGCCCCGCGTTGCCTTCGGCGGCATACCAGCGGCCGTCGGTCATGGCCTTTCTGAAATCACCCACGTTCGGGGTGAAGTTATACGTCCAGAGCGACTCCAGCGCAGTATGGACTTTATCCTTGGGCAGGACCGGATCGATGCCCACGTTCCAGAGCCAGGAATCGCCGAGCAACTGGTCGATGTGGCAGCCGTTGGTGGAACCGTGCTTTTGATCCTCGCCCGGCCCCGGCTTGTGGATGAAATAGCCGAACTGCTCGTTCCAGAGCAAATCGACCATCCCCGGAACCCCTTTGGCCACGATCGTTTCGTAACGGGCGGCCACTGCGGGCCGGTTCATCTGCCGCGCCATCACGGCCGAGGCCTTCAGCGCCGCATGGTATAGATTGATCAACCAATGCACCTGGCCGAACCAGGGTTCATCCAGCGTATTGTGCTGCGACCCTTCCAGCAGGCCGTCCTCGTCCGCATCCCATTTCTGGATCACATGGTCCATCGCGCATTGCACCCGATCCCAAATGCGTTCCAGGAAGGTGTAGTCGGGCGTCATCTGGCTCTCGCGCAAGACGCGCAGGATCGTGCCGCAATTGCCGTCGATCGCATCGCCGAACTTCGGGTCGGTGTAGCGATGGCGCATCACCCCGGTTTTCGGGTCGAAGCCCAAGCCGAACTCGACCTTATCGCGGTTTTCGCGCTCGATCTGCGGGAAGATGCGGGCGAGTCCATGCGCATAGTGCCAAACGTGGGTACAGTTTCCGGGGCAGCACTTGACCCCTTCTTCGAAATTGTAATGCTCCGGCACGTTGCCTTTTTCCGCGAGCCGCTGGCCCATCTGCGTCTGAACGCAGTCCAGCGTCAAAAACGTGCGCTCGAGGAACCAATACGGCAAGGTGGAATCATACCAGGTGTCGGCCCACAGCTGCGTGGTCCGGTGCAACTCGGACTCGCGCGAAGCCACCGCGCCGGCGGCCGCGGCCGCGGTCGGCCAAAGCGTCGCATAGTGGTTGGTCTCGGCCACCGTGCTTTTGCCAAACACCTTGTTGATTTGCAGGTTCGGAAAGCGCCAGGACAGCGCGAAGGCCATCGTCTTCGACTCGCCGGGCTTGAGGACAAACTTCCGGCCGAGCGACGCAAAGGCGCGCTCGCTGAAATCAACCTCGCCGACGGCTCCGTTGCGCAACGCGGTCGACGGGGCGGCAAAGAGGTCCTCCGCATCCGGCCGGCGCCGCGCGACATCGCCCAGCTCCGGTCGTTCGTCGCCCAGCACCCCGAGGGCAATCGAGCCGAAATCGGCGGCCTTCTCCAGCCGATTGGAAGCGGTTCCGGCCGGCGGGCGGTTGGAAAACTCGATTTGATCCACATCGATATGCCCCCAGCCGCCGGAGCTGGCGTCGAGGATTTCGAAATGGGCCTGCTTGCCCTGCCAGGCCGTCACGTTCCAGGAAACCCATTGCATGGCATCCGATTTTTTGCCGGTCGCCGACCGGACGATCTTGCCGTCCACCCAGAGGCTGGCCGTCAACTGCTTCGGGTGGGCTCCGCCGCCGATCAAGAAATTGATAAAGGGCTTCTCGATCAGAAAGGCGGGCGAGATCAGTTTGCCCTGAAGTTCGTCGCTCCCCGTCCAGGTGTTGGCGAGCCCGTTGCCCTGCATCCCCGACAACTTCTGTACGCCCGCCGCATCCGGCCCGGTGGAGGGTTTGGTTCCGAACGCCGCTCCCTCGACCGTCCAGTCGCCGTAGGTGCCGCCCTCGAAATCGGCAAACACGACCTTTTCGGGATCGCCGCCGGGGCCATCGAAGCGGGCGGAACACTCGACCGTCGAGATCCCGTCCAGTTCGCGGTACACGCAATGCTTTGTGCCGGCGGCATGCTTGCCGGAATTGGCGTTGGAAAAATTCTCGATCCAACCCGCGATCGCCACCTCCTGTTCGCGGTCGGAGGGGTTGCCGATGGTGTAGCGCATCACGACCACGGGATAGCTGGAGTCGTCGCGGTTCAGCGGAATGAACGGCGTATAGGCCTGCAGCCGTACCGACACCGGACAGGCACCATCGGCATAGTCCACCGTCGCCATCGGATATTGGTTGGTGAAGGTAACGTTTTCGAACCCGTTGCGGTCCAGGGCAAACGCCTTTCCGCCCACCTGCAGCGCAAAGCCCTGGCTCATCGGCGAATGCGCCACATCCGGGTCCAGGAAGCGCGGCCCCGAGCCTTTGTTCTTCTGGTCGCGGGACGCATCGAGGTTCCAATGCCAGAGCTTGCCGTCGCCGCCGAGATACACCTGCCCGGTGCAAATGCCGTTGATCGGCATGCCGATATATTTCAGATCCTCCCCGGTCGCGCTCAGCGGATTCCCGCGCGCATACAGCCCGGCAATCCACTCCTTGCCCAGTTTCTTGTCCGAAGGAACGATTTTCTCAAAGTCCGCCTGCGAGAAAGGTCCCGCCATCACGTTGGTGCGGCCGGCCGCCAGCAGGGTTGCCGAAAGCCCCGTGGCCTTGATGAAACTGCGCCGCCCCGCCGTGGGGGCCCCGCAGGTACCCGAGCAACACGCATGGCCCGAAGTTTGTTCCGCGTCCGTTTTTTCCATCATCCGATCTCCTGAATCGCTTTATACCAAATTCGATGGCGCATCATGGCGCAACCCCGCCCCATCGGCACCCCAAAACCCCGCGAAAAGCGCGAGCGCCATGCGTCCCGTTCTCGTCTTCATTTTCAGCGTCCTATCTTTAGAAAAAGCCCCCCGGAATATCCCCCACAGGGGAAACTCCCGAGAGGCTTCTCAGGTACCGAAGACAAGCGTTACATCACCAAACGGCGACGGATAAACAGGATCGATCCGCCGAATGCGGCCACCATCCCCAGCGTCGCCGGTTCGGGAATCGCTTCGAACTGAAGTCCCTGAAGACGAACCGTTCCCGCAGACATGCCAATTTCGAACGCGTCACTCGCATTTGCCGCAACCGCCGTATCCAAGGTTTGATAGACATAGCCCGGGTGCCCATCGGGACTAAACGAAAGGGCCGGAGCGGTGTCGGTAAAAGCACCCGCGACAAACGGTGTTCCGTTAATGAGCATTGTATCGGCTGCCGCATTATTGGCCGTAGCCGAACCCATCGCCCAAGCGCCCGTGTCATTTTCCGAAATGAATCCCACGAAGTTAAGCGCCGTGATCCCCGCAGAGAGATCGCTGAACGTGAACGTCATGGTATCGCCGGGGCCCATGCGGTTTGCCTCTGCGCCACCCGCAACACCGTAGCCGACCGCGATGGTATTGAGACCACTGCCCCCTGCCGTGGTAACCGTGATGTCGGCGGTCCACCCGTTGCCGAGATCGAAATCATCCAAGAACGTTTGGTTCAGTCCGGCAGCCGTTTCGCTCGTGCCGGCCTTTGTCAAATCAAGCGTGACCATAGACGCCTGCACGCCGACCGCGAAGGCCAGAACCATTCCGGCCGTTCCGATTTTTCTATTCATCTGATTTCTCCTTTTCCGTTGGAGGGAGCGCCACCATGACGCCCCCTTCAAATCTTTTTTATTCGCCCGACACTTGGAAGAATTCCGCCGTGGCGCCGTTGACCGTAGTCGTGTAGGCGTTGACGGGCGGGGTGGCCGCCAGACCGTCGGCAATCGTGGTCCAATCGTTGATGACGAGATTCTGCCGCGACTGGACGCTGTATACCGCGCCGATACTGCTGTTCCAGCTGATTTCGACCTGGTTCGTGGAAATCATTTCGATGGCGAGTTCCGGCGTTTCGACTTCGCCCCGTACCACCGAAAGCGACAGGGCGGAAAGCGTGCTGATCGTGTTGCCGTTGTAATCCCACGTGCGCACCTCCAGGGTCCCGTTGGTGATCGCGATATCCTCGAAAGTCACATAGCTGCCGGATTCACTGTCGGCGATGGTGTTGAGTTGGGTGGATTCGTCCGTCCCCAGTTGCCAGCCGGTGTTTCTGTTCTCCTGCTGGGCTTCGGTGCCGCCAATCCAATAG
>NZ_JBFJYW010000065.1:0-13978 GCF_041622395.1 Pontiella sp.
AGTTTGACGAGCGTTTCGGAATAGTCGGCCCGGGGCGCGACGGCCGGCGCGGGAACCGAAGGTTTCTTCCAGCGGCCGGGCATGACGAGCGTCGGGCAACCGGTTTCGTAGAGGAAGTCCATGTCGAGGCTGGCAATGACCTTGCCGTCCTGCTTGACGGTGAAGTAGCCGGAATCGTTGTACTTTCCCATGAAGGCGACTTCGACGTCGCGCTGCTTGGCGAGCGCCTCGAACGCTTCGCGTTTTTCGGGCTGAACGGCGAGGGTCATGCGCTCCTGCGCTTCGGAAACGAGCACTTCCCAAGGCTGGAGGCCTTCGTACTTGAGCGGAGCGCCGGCGAGATCGCATTCGCAACCGCCGGAATATTTGCCCATTTCGCCGAACGAGCAGGAGATGCCGCCGGCACCGTTGTCGGTGATGCAGCGGAAGAGGCCGAGGTCGCGCGCCTCGAGCAGGAATTCGTAGAGTTTGCGCTGGGTCAGCGGGTCGCCGATCTGCACGGCCTGGGCGGGCGATTCGGTGCGCAGCTCCTCGGAGGAGAAGGTTGCGCCGTGGATGCCGTCTTTGCCGATGCGGCCGCCGCACATGACGGTCCAGTCGCCCACTTCGATTTCCTTGCGCTCGGACGGGCGGCCGCCGACTTCGACGGGGATGGTGCCCATGGTGCCGCAGTAGACCAGCGGCTTGCCGAGGTAGCGTTCGTCGAAGCATTCGAAGCCGCGGCTGTAGGGAATGCCGGACTCGTTGCCGCCGGCAATCACGCCTTCGTGCACGCCGTCGCGGATACGGCGCGGGTGCATCAACCCTTCGGGGATTTCCTTGTCGTAGAACGGCGAGCCGAGGCAGTAGCCCCAGACGTTGGAAACCAGCGCCGCGCCCATGCCCGTGCCGAGCGGGTCGCGGTTGACGCCGACGATGCCGGTCATCGAGCCGCCGAACGGATCGAGGGCCGACGGCGAGTTGTGGGTTTCGACTTTGTAGACGAGGTGGATGTCTTCGTTGAATTTCACGATGCCCGCGTTGTCGGTGAAGACCGAAACCAGCCAGTCGATCGATTCCTCGATCTTCTTGGTGGAGGCTTTGACGTAGGTTTTGTAGAGCGAGTTGATGGTTTCGCTCTCGCCGGTCTCTTCGTCCTTGTATTCGACGACGCCGGCGAAAATCTTATGGGAGCAGTGCTCGGACCAGGTTTGGGCAATGCACTCGAGCTCGATATCGGTCGGCCACTCGGGCAGATCGAGCTCGGCGCGGTGGGCTTTCACGTCGGCGCGCAGGTAGTGGTTGCGGATGGCGCGCATCTCTTCGAGCGAAAGCGAGAGGATGCCGTCGGACGAAATCTTCATCAGCGCCGCGTCGTCGTCGGGCAGCTCGATGACGTTGACCTTGATTTCGGGATGGTCGTCGAAGATCGGGGCCGAGACGTCCGGCGCGGCGGCCAGCCATTCGTCCTTCGAGAAAACGGCGATGGTCTGGATGAGGGTGTTGGCGAGCAGGTCCTTGCCGAGGTGCTCGATGTCTTTGCGGGTCAGGTTGCCGGAAATGAAATACTGCATGCAGGTGTAGACCTGCTCTTCCCAGTCGAGCTCGCGGCCCACGATATCCTTCAGGGCGCCGCGGGCGGTGCGGCCGACGTTGTCGGTCACGCCGGGCTTGAACCCGATTTCGAGCATCCAGTCGAAGGTCGCGGGGGCGGGCAAACGATCCATCGCGGATTCGGCGACGACCGGATCGGCAAAGGTTTTCTGGACTACGGCGGCGGTCGCGGCGTCGATGTTGGCCACGACCTTGTAGACGTCGCGCGTACGGCATTCGTCGATCGCCATTTTAAGGGCGCCGGCCGCCCGATGGATGACGCCGCGTCCGCGCGCGTCTGGAACTCCGTCCTTCAAACCGATTTCAATGCGATAAATCATGCTTCCACTCCAACCGTTTAGGTTCTTTTTCAAACAAAACGGGGACAATAGCCGTAAAGGCGGACGGGTTAAACCAAGAACATCGGGAAAATGCAGACGAGGAGGAATTCAAACGAAATGAGCAAGGCGTTTTTATCGGGGAACCGGCCGCCGAATACGGCGGCCATTACTGGCATGCAACCTGCTAAAATCTAACATCATCTCCTCCTCTGCAGGCAGTGAGTTGGTCCTGGACCAGCTTGCTGCCTGTGTTTTTTTGCACCCAGTCCAACAGCGCCGCCGCACGCGGCGACGTGCTCTTGGCCAGAACCACCACCGCATTTTTCCGCAACTGGGTCACGCCGGCATAGGAAACGGCGTTGCCCTTGAATAGGCGGCGCAGCTCGCCCGCCGGGGTTTTCAGCAACCATTCGAGATCGACCGGGATGCGCGTATCCACTTTATCCTTCGGCGGACAAACGGTGGTGCAGTCGTCGCAACCAAACAACCAATCGCCGATCATCGCCCTTTCTTCGCGGTT
This sequence comes from Pontiella sp., assembly GCF_041622395.1. Lineage (NCBI taxonomy): Bacteria > Pseudomonadati > Kiritimatiellota > Kiritimatiellia > Kiritimatiellales > Pontiellaceae > Pontiella > Pontiella sp. The sequence continues at coordinate 2,434 of NZ_JBFJYW010000065.1, forward strand.
TAGAAGGCTGCGCTTCTCAATCGTGAGATAGCTGATGCATTTCCGCGCATCCATCGGTTGCTTGAATTTGATTGCCCCGGTCGGACAATTCTTGATGCAGGCCAAACAGTCGTCGCAGGCAAACGGCATCTTCGGCGGCCGAATCACTTCCGGCAGCTCGGCCTCCACGAACAGGCAACCGATAAAGACGCGGACGTTGGTTCGCCCGGGAATGCGCAACAGGCCGTTGCCGCCGAAAATACCCAGCCCGCCGACCGTCGCGAAAAGGCGCTCCTCGACCGCCTTGGTGTCGACCGTCGCTTCGGCACGCATCCCCTCGCCCAGCATCGCATGCAGCTCGGCGAGCATCCGTTGGCCGGTCGCGTGGTAGTCGGTCTCCTTGGCATAGGCCGAAACATAGCCCAACAAGGCATCGTCCGCCGGGCGTGGAAAGGGATGGGTTGCGGCCGGGTCGCCCCAGTGGTTGGTAAAGGTCAGCACGATCACCGACTTGGCGAACGGAAAGGTTTTCCACGGATCGGCCTTTTGCGGATACATGCGCGCGAGATAGTCCATCTCGCCCTGCAACCCGGCTTTGAGCCACGCCGCCGCCCGCACATTGTTTTGCTCGATGCAACGCCGCAGCTCGGGATGATCCATCCGCACGCACGCCGCCGAATGCGCCCCGATTTCGCGCGCCGCATGCTGGAGCCACGGACTGAAACCATCTGGTATTGAATGAACCATAGAACTCTCTGAATACACGGCGGGGAGGATTTAACAAAATTATTACGGACAAAATTATTCGGCACCGGTGAGTTTGCAAATTATTTTGTCCGCACCTATTTTGTCGAATATGTTCGATAGCGACAATTACCAGGGTGGACCCAGGAACGACGCGAAGCCGCATTTCGACGGAAACAGACCGCACTTAAGAAGGTAAAACGGAAGCAACCATGAAAATCCTCTTCATTTTCATCGACGGCATCGGCATCGGTTCCGGCGATCCGGCGGAGAATCCGCTGCGCGATCCGCGCTATCCGGAACTGGCAAAGTTACTGGCGAATGCGACGCCGCTGGATGCCTGCCTGGGCGTGGAGGGAAAACCGCAGAGCGCCACCGGGCAGGCGACGTTGCTGACGGGCGTGAATGCGCCGCAGGCGATGGGTCGGCACATCGAAGGCTTCCCGCCCCCCGCCCTGAAAGAGCTGATCGAACGCGAAAACCTCTTTCAGAAGCTGCGCGGCATCGGCAAGCGGCCGACCTTTGCGAACGCCTACTGGATCGACGACCCGCACATGATCCCGCCGCGCCGCCAATCGGTCACAACGGTCATGACGCTTTCCGCGCTCGGCGAAGTGCGCCATAAGGCGGAGCTGCTTTCCGGCCAGGCGGTGAACCACGACATCACCCGATGGACCATGCACACGCGCGGCTACGACGGGGAATTGATCAGCCCGGAAACCGCCGCCGACCACCTGCTTGCCGTCGCGGCGGAAAACGATTTCACGCTGTTTGAATATTTTCTGACCGACCGCGCGGGCCACTCCGGCGATCCGGCGTTGGTTTTCCAATGCCTGGAAACGCTCGACCGCTTCCTGGCCAAGGTTGCGGCCTTCGCCGAACAACCGAACCACCTGTTTTTGCTGACCAGCGACCACGGCAACATCGAAGACCTCTCCACCGGCACCCACACGATGAATCCGGTCCCGCTCGTCGCCTTGGGCGACCGCGCCGCGGCCTTCCGTCCGCTGAAGTCGCTGGCCGACATCACCCCGGCCATACTGCGGGCCTACGAATAAAAAAAGGGAGCCACCGGCTCCCTTTGCGCGCGACGACCCGCAGGATCAGAACAGGATTCCGCCACAGATCATGATGCCGTGCATGTCCAGCTTGGAGGTCGAGACCGCCCCGCCGCTCTTGCCGTTGGCATCGAAATCAAGATCGACATAATCGATCGTCAGCACGCCGCGCAGCTTTTTGCCAACCGTCGCCTTGAGGCCAACCGACCATCCCCAGTCGCCATCGAGATCGACCTGATCATCATAATCGCCGATCCAAGTCGGCATGGCATAATAATGAACGCCAACATGTGGCCCGATGGTCATGTTCCACTGGTCGGCCTTGATCCGGAACGAGGTTTCGATGCCCCCGTTCAGCCCTGCGACGGGTCCGGCATAGAAACCGCCAACGGCGGCGAGATCGGCCACGTAGTCGGTGTTGTCCACTTCCAGACCACCTTTGATATTGCCGACGAAGGCCACTTCGCCGTCGTACCGCTCCTCCATGACTCCGCTCCGGATGGCGAGTTCCTCGGCATCCGGCACGATCCATACGCCGACGGTGGATTCCACGAATGGCTTCAGTTCACCGATAAACTCGGTCGCCTGCACAACGGCGGAAGAACAGACCACGAACGCGACAACTGCAACACCACTGATTTTCATTTCCCATCTCCTTCGGTTAACGATCCCGGGCAAACCCCCGACAAACGAAGTGTTTCAAACCACCGGAAATTTCGCAACAAAAAGATTTCGGACGGAACCACGGATCGCCGATCGATTGCAACAACGGGCGCGGAGGAAGGAAGCATCGCGAACGCGGCCTCATCGGGATGGGCGGGTGCCGCCGGAGGGTTGGTCAAGGCCGCTAGGACGCGATTTTTTCGGAGACTTCGATTTCGACTTCGGTCGCGGTCTTGGTCGAAAAGTTGAATTTGATATCGGAAACGCCAAAGGCGCGGCTGATGGAGCCGAGGGTGGACTTGGCCGACTTCTGGACCTCGGACTGGATATTGTTGATCAGCTCCAGGGCCTGTTTTTGGGCGTGGCCTTTGGCGGCATCGACGAGCTTGTTTTTGTCCTCCTCGGAGAAGCCGCCGCCAAGGAACCCCTTGGTCAGATCGCCGATCAGCCAGGGCAGGAACTTGGAGCCCTGTTCGTCGTAGAAGCGGATGTCGCGGATATGCACCTCGTACTCGCACGGCGGCATGGAAACGAGGTAGGCCTCCGGCCCCGTTTCCGCGATCTCGAAGCGCGGGCTCTGGAGGTTGTAGCGGAAGTCGATTTCGAACTCGAAGATCATCGCCATTTTTTTGCCGCTGAGCACCCAGCTCAGATAGCGGTTGCCGAACTCGCCCCAGGTGTGGTCGGTTTCGGTCACGATTTCCTTGGTGAGCACCTTGTAGACCGAAAGCTGGCCGATGGCCTTGAGCTGCTCAATGCTGGAAAACACCCGCGTCTCTTGCGCAGGCGCCCTCTTCTTGGCCTTCAACCAAATCCAAATTGCGGCCACCAGCACCAGCGTCGTTGCCATTCCAATCAGAAAACCGTTCATGTCATATCACCTCAATATCGAAACATGCTATCCAGCCGCCGGAAACAAGTACAGGCTATTTTCCATTCCACGGAATCGGCCGACGCCTGGCGCGTGGACCGCCGGGATCGAGGACCGGTATCCAGTGAAAAACGGAGAGCGCCGGACCCTTTTCCAGACGCGCCCCCCCCCGCTGCCCCCATTGCACGGCATCTAGTTTTCGGATCGGCCAAGTCCCCCGCCCCGCGGATAAAGGGGTTGGGTTGCGATCGGTCCAACAAAAGGGTTACCCTGCGAAACCATCCATGATACAAGGAGAATCATGCGGAAAATCCTAATTTTACTGATGGCAATCCTGTTGACGGACGGCCTTCCGGCCCGGGCCTCCGACGCGGCGGAAACGCTCAAAAGCGCATCCCTGCCGGAACTCAAGCAACGGCTGGCGTCGATTGACGACGAGCTCATGCATCTGGCGGATTTCAGCCTGCGCAGTGGATCGGGCTCCGTAGGGTATCAGTCGAAAAAACATCCGAATCCGGATGTCGCGGAACGGATTCGCATCGAGCTGGGCTCCGAGGTTCCCATCGACGAGGTCGTGCTGGTTCCGATGCTCCGTCGGAGCCCGAAAACGGGGATTCAAGCCGAGGCCTTTCCGGTGGCCTTCCGCATTCTGGCGGGCACCCCGCACACCACCAACGTCGTGGCCACCTTCTCCGAGGCCGACCACCTGCAACCCCGCATCGCTCCGCTGGTCGTATCCTGCCCGCCGCTCAACGCCTCGTGGGTCGAATTGGAAACGACGACGCTCGCCAGACGCGACTGGGACCAAGACTATGCGCTCCATCTCTCCGAAATCCTGGTGTTCAGCGGCCAGAAAAACGTGGCCCTCCACCAGCCGGTATCGGCGTCGACATCCTGGCGCTACACCGGACGGCATGAGCGGTATCTGGTGGACGGATTCGTCCCCTACCTGATGGATTCCGGCCAGGGCGCCGAGAGTCAGGGAACGGTTCTTAAAACCGGCAACCCGGCCCTACAGCCCACCTTGACGATCGATCTTGAAACGCCGCATCCCGTCAACCAGATCAATTCCCATTTTTTGAACCAGGGTCCGCTGATCCCGAACGCCTTTCCGGACGACCACAAAATGCCCAACCACCTGCGCGTTACGGGAGCCAACCGGCCCGACTTTTCCGATCAAAAGGTTCTATTTGAATACCGGCAACAATCGGTCTTCGATGTCGGTCCGGTCCTGATCCGGAATTTTCCGGAAGCGGAATGCCGCTATATCCGCTTCCATGTCCTCGAACTGAAACCCAGCTTTTCCGAACCCAATGTGTACGACGTCGGGTTCTCCGAAATCGAAGTGCTCTCCAAGGGAAGGAACGTGGCGCTGGGCAAAAAAGTCACCACGTCCGGCATCGCCATGGCCCAGCGAAACCTGCGCCGAATCACCGACGGGCACAACTCCCTGGGCGAAATCCTGCCGATGCGCACCTGGATGAGTCAGCTGGCCCGGCGCCATCAACTCGAAACCGAGCGCCCGCGGGTTATCGCCGAATTGAACCGCCGGTACGAGCGCCAGAAAGTCAATCTGAACCGCATGTACCGGCTGACCGGGTTGCTGGTCGCCGGAACCATTATCGGTTTGCTCCTCGAACTGGTTGTCCGGCAAAAAGCCATCTTGAAAATCCGCAAACGCATTGCGGCCAACCTGCACGACGAACTCGGCGCCAACCTGCACGCCATCGGGTTGATGGGCGATACCGCCAAAAAAATCGTGGATCAAAAAAATGCCGGCGACGAATGGGCGGATTTGATCGAACTCGTCGGCGACATCCGCAACCTCACCGAAGAAACCGGCTCCACCGCGCGATACTGCAGCAACCTGCTCGAAGCCGACCACCTCTACCAAAACCCCATCGAGGAAATGAAGCGCATTTCCGAGCGGTTGCTCGCCGATCTGGATCACGACTTTTCGGTCGCCGACCCCACGCTGCTGGACCGCCTCCGGCCGCGCCGGCGAATCGATCTGGTTCTGTTCTACAAAGAGTGCCTCACGAACAGTCTGCGCCATGCCGATGCCACGGCAATTTCGACCCGGCTGAGCGCCGAAAAAAAAGACCTTCTCCTGTGCATCCGCGACAACGGAAACGGCATTCGGGGGAACATCCCCCCCTCCCTGAGGCGCCGCGCCCGCCTGCTTGCGGCGAAGCTGACCGTGGAATGCCCGCCAACCGGCGGAACGGCAATCACCCTGCGGCTCCATACCCGCGGGCTCCGCGCAGCCGCCAATACGCTCCACCATTCGGGCTGCACGCCCCCGCTCTTCGCCCCCAAAGGAATACCCGATGGAAAGTAAAATCAAAGTCATGCTGGTGGAAGACAACGCCGCCTACCGCAAAGCGCTCGCCCGCTCACTCGCATTCGGCCCCGACATCGAATTGGCCGGGGAATACGGCACGGCGGAGGTGGCCCTGCGCAACCTGCAGGATCTCTCCACCCGAAACGCCCCCGACGTCATCCTGCTGGATCTCAATCTGCCGGGCATGTCCGGACACGAGGCCATCCCCTGGTTCAAGAAATCCGTGCCGGACGCCCAAATCATTGTCCTGACGCAGTCGGACAAAGAGGCCGACGTCCTCGCGGCAATCTCCGCCGGCGCCAACGGATACTTGCTCAAATCCGCGACCATCGACCGGCTCCATGACGGCATCCGTTCGGTTGTTGAGGGCGGCTCGATCCTCGATACCGGCGTGGCGCGCTTCCTCCTCAACCTATTGCAAAAAAACGCGCCCAAAACGGAAGAAGAAAACCGATTAACGGAGCGGGAACTGGAGGTACTCTCCCTGATCGCGGAAGGCATGGCGAAAAAAGAGGTCGCCGTCCAACTCGGCATCAGCGCGCGAACCGTTGCCATCCACGCCGCCCACATCTATAAAAAGCTCGACGTGCCCAATGCCCCCGCCGCCGTCAACAAAGCCTACAAAACGGGGTTGCTCTGACCCCCCGACGTTTAACGAAACAGCAACCGCAGCGTTCTTTTCATGGAGATGCCGGCCGGGTTCGCTATTCCTCGTCGACGACGTCTTCGAGTTCGGGGGCCTTTTTACTGGACGGTTCGATGCGTTCGAAACCGCTGAACGTGGCGGTGGCCAAGGCCGCGGGATCGTGCGACGCGACGGCCATTCCCATTTCGATCTTTTCCCCCATCCCAACGGTTGCGTCCGCAATCACCGTCCAGTTTTTTCCATCCGAGGAACAGTACCCCCGGAAGACATCCCCTCTCCGAACCAGCTTGGCATAAGGCCCCTGGCCGGCATTGGCCACGCCCGCCTTGGTCAAAACCCCTCCCCGCGTTGGCCGATAAACCATGTACATCCGGCCGGAGGGATCGCGGAGCACCGTGACCATCGCAGCGTCGGCGGCCAACGACTCCCGGAACATGAGGCCGGCTTTGGCATTCGGCGCATCGTCGAGCGCATCGATCGCGGCCAAAATTTAACCGTCGCCATAGTGGGCGTCGGAAAGGAAAACATTGCTGCATTTCTCCTTGGGGGCCGTTTTCCGATATCCATCTGCACGCCGGCTTCCGCTACTGCTGTTTCCAGACAATGCTGGCCGTTTCGTTTTCAATATCGAGCGTAACGTCGGCGTATTGGAACGACCGCTCATAGACATAGCCGCGCTTTTGCGCAGGCCCTTTCGGCGGGCCGAGCGGGCGGGAATACTCCGGCAACGGATTCATCCAAAGCCGGCTGTTGCCCCCATCGACCCCATACCCATCGGAGAGCATGAAATAGCTATACTTTTCGGCACAAACCAGAAAAAGGGCCAGCTTGTAGGTCAACTGCTGCTGGAAGGTTGAATCCGTTTTCCGGTCGGTCTTGCGGCTCTTATCATCCATGTCGGTGTCGGCGTATTTTCCGGTACCGATGGTGAACGCGATGATTTTGCCGGAACGCGCCGCCGTTTGAACGGCCTCGATGCCCTTGGCCACGTAATCCGCGCGCGACATGCGCCCGACTTCATGCTCAAAACCCTCGATGTACGAGCCGTCGAAATAACCGAGATAGCCAAGCCCCGCATCGTCAAAGCGCGCGCGGATGATGTTGGCCAGAATCAGCTCGTCGCTGCCCAGCGCCTGCGGCAACTGCTTCATCATTTTGTGATAGGCCTGGATCACCGCGTCCTTTTTGTCGGCCCCGATCTGATCCCGGAGATATCCCGGCTCCAGCACCTTGATGTTTCCATCCACGAACAGGCCGTCGATGTATTTGGAGGAACAGACCCATTTCGCATTCCCCAGCCACCAGGCCTGGACCTCATCGTTCGAGAGGTCGTAGGCCCGGACCTGTTGCCGAACCAGCTTTGCATTCCCGTTCCGATCAACCAGAAACGCCCCCTTGATCTTTTCGAGTTTCCGATCCTCATGGTAGCTCGGGTAATGGACCAGGATATTCCGGTAATAGAGAATCTTGGTTGAGGGGTTGATGCGCTTGACCGCTTTGGCGGCCTGCTCGGTCCCCGCTTCGGTGCTGCCGAACTCCTTGGAGCCGGTCGTCTTTTCGAAGGTGACCAGGGGGAACGAGGCCAGATATTCGACCTCCGCGGGCGTAAATGCAGTGACTTTGCGCACATGCATATATCGAGGGACCGTGTCCCAACTGAACGAAGGCATCCGCTCCGGGTTTGGCGAACGCGCGAACGAATTCGCCGCCTGGAGCGGCTCCGGCGACACCAGCAAACCGGCCAGTAGGACAACGGCGCAGATCGGTTTCATATAATATCCCTATCAAAGCGTGACGGAACGTCCAACCTTCGGGAGGGGGGCGGACCCGCCCCGACGCGGGCGTCTACTTTTTGCCCTTCTTGCCTGTGGCCGGCATTTTCAACCGCACCGGAACATCGTTCGAGAGCTCCGGCCCGGCGGTGCTGCGGCCGCGCTCCACGTCCGATTCGAGTTGCGCAACCAGCCGTTGAACGACTTCCGGATGGCTGTCGTAAAGGTTGTTCCGTTCCCCGGGATCGGCTTCCATGTCATACAGTTGCGCCACGGTGCCGGCCGGCATTTTTTCCTTGGTCCATCCGCCGGAACCATTGCTAATCAGAAGCTTCCATTTGCCCTGGCGGTAGGAAAACCGTCCGGCGATCGAATGGTGGATCACGCCGGCGCGGGTGGAGACGATCGGCTTCCCCTTGAGTGCGGGCGCAAAGCTGACGCTGTCCTCACCGGCGGTTGCGGGCAGCTTGGAGCCGGTCAAATCGGCGGCCGTGGCCATCAGGTCGGTCAGGCAAATCGTCTGGTCGCTGGTCGAGCCGGCCTTGATCGCGGCCGGCCAACGGACAATGAACGGCACGCGGTGGCCGCCGTCCCACAGATCGGATTTCGAACCGCGGAACTGCGCGCTCGGATAGTGGCCCTGTTTCTCAAAAAAGGCGATGCCCTCCTTGCCGCCTGCCGCCTTCGAGCAACCGTTGTCGCTGGTCACAATGATGATCGTGTTGTCGGCCAGCCCGGCCGCGTCTACCGCGTCCACAATCCCGCCGATGATCGCATCGGTCTGCATCACGAAATCGCCGTACGGCCCCAGCGGGCTTTTGCCCTGCCACTCCTTCGACGGAGCGATGGGGGTATGCGGCGAGGTCAGCGCGATATACATGAAGAACGGCTTGCCCGCTTGTTGCCGCCGAATGTATTCGGCCGACTTCCGGCCGATCTCCGGCAACACGTCCGCCGCCTCGAGGTCCGGGTGCGCCGGGCCTTTGCGGTTGGGATGGAACTCCTTGATCGCGGTCGCTTCTCCAACGAAACGGTCGTTCTCGATGTAAATGTAGGGCGGCATGTCCAGCGAAGCCGCGATGCCGTAGTAATAATCGAACCCGTGGTGGAACGGGGTATCGGTCAGCGTCCCCTTCCAATCGACGTTCCGTGCGTCCTTCCCGCGGGTGGGATTTCCATCCGTGGTGGGCATCGTCATTCCCAGGTGCCACTTTCCGATTGCGGCCGTATTGTAGCCCTGCTGTTTGAGGAAGCCGGCGACCGTCAGGCGATCGGGGGCGATCAAAGGTTGGTCAAAACCATACAACACGCCGCTCTGCAAACGGGTGCGCCAGTTATAGCGGCCGGTGATGATGCCGTAGCGCGTCGGCGTGCAGACCGAGGAGCTCGTATGCGCATCGGTGAAAACCATCCCCTGCGCGGCCAGTCGATCCATTTTCGGAGTCGCGATTTTGCCGCGCTCCGGATTGAGGCACTGCACATCGCCATAGCCCAAATCATCCGCCAAAATGTAGACGATATTCGGGGATTCCGCAAAGCAGGTTGCCAGTCCAAGCAACCCACAGATTCCAACCACATATTTTTTCATACTGCTTCCTTTTTCGAATGCTCCACTCATTTAAACGCCCCCCCCGCGACCATCTCCACTTCCTCGAAGGCCTTGGTGCGCGTTACTGCCGGGCCGCTTTGACCGCTCCGGGCAGTTTATGCTGTCCTGCGCCCTCGCTGTTCTTGATCTCGGTGTGGCGCTTGCTCCGCGTGGTATACCAGTGGTAGCTGCCCTTCGCTTCCGGATCGGCAACCACCGGCGCATCGTATTCCACGGCAATGACCGTATTCCTGGCGTCCGGGGCTTTCGCGGGAACTTCGATCGTGGTGACGTGGCCAGCGGCATCGTACTTCACCGGCAGCGGCTTCTTTTCCGCATCCGCCAGGAAGTAGGCTTTGGCCGGTTTGCCGACGATGCCGTTAAACGCGATGCCCTCCGGCTTCCACTCCAAGACGTGCAGGTAGACCGTCTTATCCTTTTGGGTCATGGCGCCCCACCAGAAATCGAAATCGACCGGAGAATAACTCGTTCCATAAATGGACTCGCCGTTGACCTGCAACCAGTCGCCGGCGTCCTTCAAGCGCTCGAGCTCTTCCGGCAACATGCTGCCTTCGGGCGTCGGGCCCACGTTGAGCAGAAGGTTCACGCCGCGGGCGCTGCACAGCGCCAAAAATTCGACGATGTCCTTCGTGCTTTTCCAGGCGTCATCGGTGCGGTCGTAGCCCCAGTTGTGGCGCATGGTCATGCAGGTTTCGGAATCGACCGCCATGCGCTCCGAGGGAAGCATCCGGTCGGGCAGCGATTCGAAGTCGGCATACGTCTGCTGGTCCACCGGCACCTTGCGGCTGTAGAGGCGGCTGCAGATGACGGTGTTCGGCTGGAGCTCGCGCACCCGGGCGCCCTGTGCGTCGGCTTCGATCACGTCGTTGCCGCCCACATCGAACCAAAGGACGGCCATCTCGCCGTAGTTCGATAGCAGCTCGTCGAGGTTTTTCTGGACCAGTTCCAGATATTCTTGGTTGGTCATGGTGCCTTTGACTTTGCCGCGCGAGCGGTGGTACCAATCCTTGAACTGGGAATAGTAGACGCCGAAGGGCATGCCCTGCTTGGCGCATTCATCCGCGAGCTCCTTGATGATGTCGCGCTTGAACGGCGTGGCATCCATCACGTTGTAATCCGTCGCATCGGTATCGAACAGGCAGAACCCTTCATGGTGCTTGGAGGTGATCACCATATATTTCATCCCGGCCTCTTTGGCGGTCGAGACCCATTTCGCGGCATCGAATTCCGTGGGATTGAACTTGGGCGCCAACGTTTCGCGATATTCCTCTCCCGGGATTTTGGCGCTGTTCATGAGCCACTCGGCGCTGGCGCCGCCCTGTTCCTTGCCGTAGTCCTTGCCCTTCCATTCGCCGCCGGCAATGGAGTAGAGCCCCCAGTGAATGAACATGCCGTAGCGCGCTTCGCGCCACCAATCCATGTGGGAATCATCGGTCGCATCCGCAAAACCCGTCAGCGGCTTCAGCGTCAGCAGTGCAAGTACCATCAATATGCTTTTATGTTTCATGTCCCATTCCTTCTTATTTTAAACCGGTTCCCAATCGGGCGGCGTATACTGCGCATCACTCCTGCCCCCCGCGACAAACCTTTGCCAAAGTGTAAAAAATAACCTTTCGGCTTCGATAAATCCATCGCCGGAAAAGGGTATTTTTACGCGGCGAATCTTGCAGGAGAGGGCGCGCCGCCGTCCACCGCGCCCACCACTGCCGGCCGCTTCTCCCGCCAGAAACGAGCGGTTCTTCCGGTCCAAACGCAGCGGAACCGCATCGGCCTATTTTGCCGGCCGGATCCACATGCAATGGCCGCCGCCCGGGGCAATGCGGGCGGAGATGACATCGCCCTTTTTCACCGTCTGTTTG
>NZ_JBFJYW010000066.1:0-13906 GCF_041622395.1 Pontiella sp.
AGCGATCCTCGGGCGCGGCCTGAAGTATCTTTCGACGGGCGAATTCCGGAAGGTGCAGCTTTGCCGTGCGCTGGCGGAAAAGCCCCGGCGGTTGATTCTCGACGAGCCCTTCGACGGGTTGGATGCGGCCTCGCAATCGGACTTGCGCGGCGTGCTCGAATCGCTGGCGAAGCAGGGGCTCCAGTTGGTGGTTCTGCTCAACCGGGTCGATGAAATCCCGGATGCGGCGGAGCGGATTTTCCTGATCGACGCGTTTGGTTTGGTGGATTCGGTCGAGCGGGGCGATGCGCTGGACCGTTTCTTCAAGGTGCAGGAGTTGCCGGACGAGCTTCCGGTTCCGCCGGAGCGCGACGTCTTGGCGCTGCCGCCGGGCGCACCGTTGATCGATATGAAAAACCTGCGCGTGGCCTATGGCGGCAAGGCGGTTTTCGAAGGGGTGGATTTCCGGGTCGAGCCCGGGCAACACTGGCAGGTCGCGGGGCCGAACGGCTGCGGCAAGACGACGCTGCTGGAAATGGTGACGGGCGACCATCCGCAGCTGTTCGCCAACGATGTGACGGTTTTCGGCATTCGGCGCGGCTCGGGCGAGAGCGTGTGGGACATCAAGAAGCATATCGGGCACGTGTCGTCGGCGGTGCAGGTGAACTATCGCGTTTCGGCGTCGGTGCTCGATACGGTCGTCTCCGGTTTTCACGATTCGATCGGCATCTACCGCCGGCCGTCGCCGGACGAAATCCGCTGCGCCCGGCAATGGTTGGCGATGCTGCATCTGGGCGACAAGGCGAAGCGGCCGCTTCGGTCGCTGTCGTACGGCGAGCAGCGCATGGTGCTGATTGCCCGCGCCATGGTGAAGCGCCCGGCCCTGCTGATCCTCGACGAACCGTGCCAGGGCCTCGACGAAGTCAACCGCCGCACCGTGCTGAAACTGATCGATCATATCGGCCAGCAAAGCGGCACGACGTTGCTCTACGTGACGCACCACGCAACGGACCAGGTTCCCTGCATCGCAAAAACGTTGGAGATGCGGGGGTAGCGGTTCTTGCCGACCGGGGGGTTGCGGAGGCTTGTAATCGTTTCCGGCGGCCGGCACATTGCATCCCTTGTAATTTTTTCCCGAGTACTCATTTGAAAGGACTGCCATGAATAAGAAAATGCTACTGTCGATCGTGTCAATTTGCGCGTTGCTCTCCAGCGGATGCGTGGGGGGTAAGCCGGCCCAGCCGTGCGAGGTGGTCATCGGTTCCCATGCCGCCGTCACGCCGGTTTCGCGCATGAAGCTGAAGTGGTGGGGGCCGCGCCACCAGGCCGTTCTGGATCGGGTTGCGCAGGGCAAGGTCGATCTGCTGATGATCGGCGACTCGATCACGCATGGATGGGAAGGGAGCGGCAAAGAGGTTTGGAGCCAATATTATGCGCCGCGCAACGCCGCCAATCTGGGCTTCAGCGGCGACCGCACCGAACATGTGCTCTGGCGGTTGGAAAACGGCGAGATCGACGGCATCCATCCCAAGCTGGCGGTGCTGATGATCGGGACCAACAATTCCAACGGCGACGAATACACCGCCGAGCAGATCGCCGATGGCATCAAGGCGATTGTCTGCTCGCTGCGCACCAAACTTCCCGAAACCAAGGTGCTGGTGCTGGCCATCTTCCCGCGCGGCGACGAGACGCGCAAAGCCAACAAAACGAGCAATGCCACCTATAACGCGCAGTGGGCCAAAAACGATAAGGCCAGCGAGCTCGCCGCGCAGGTCGCCGACCAAAAAACGGTCTTCTTTCTGGATATCAACCGCGTCTTCCTGAACGAGCAGGGCGAATTGCCCCGCGGAATCATGCCCGACCTGCTGCATCCCCAAGCCCAGGGCTATGCGCTTTGGGCCGAAGCCATGGAACCGACCATCGCCAAGCTCATGGGCGAGACGAAATAAATTGCCACGCGGGCGGCGCGCGGTTTTTGTGCATCCCCGACATTGGAAACGGGGGGTGTTCCTGTATAGTCCCGCCCAACATTTTCAGGAGACCAACATGGCAGAAAAAAAGATCCCGTTGAACAAGGAGTCGCTGGAGGCGCTGACCCAGCGTTTTCCGACCCCGTTCCACCTCTACGACGAAAAGGGCATCCGCGAAAATGCGCGGCGGCTCAAGGCGGCGTTTGCCTGGAATCCGGGCTTCAAGGAATATTTCGCGGTCAAGGCCGCGCCGAATCCGTATTTGATGAAGATCCTCAAGGCGGAGGGCTTCGGCTCCGACTGCTCGTCCTATCCGGAGCTGCTGCTTTCGGAGCGCGTCGGCGTGGTTGGGGAGGAGATCATTTTCACCTCCAACGACACCCCGGTCTACGAATACCAAAAGGCGAAGGACCTCGGGGCGATCATCAACCTCGACGACATCTCGCACATCGACTACCTCGAAAAAAACGTAGGGTTGCCGGAGCTGATCTGCTGCCGCTACAACCCCGGGCCGCTCAAGGGCGGCAACGCCATCATTGGCCATCCGGAAGAGGCCAAGTATGGCTTCACCCGCGAGCAGTTGTTCGACGGCTACCGCCTGCTGCGCGACAAGGGCGTCAAGCGCTTTGGCCTGCACACGATGGTGGCCTCCAACGAGCTCGACCGCAGCTATTTCGTCGAAACCGCGCAACTGCTGTTCGAGCTCGTGGCGGCGCTTTCGGCCGAGCTGGGCATCGAATTCGAATTCGTCAACCTCGGCGGCGGCATCGGGATTCCCTACAAGCCGGAAGACGAGGCGATCGATCTCGAAGCGCTGGGGCAGGAGGTCAAGGCCCTCTACGACGAGCTGATCGTCGGCAAAGGGCTGAAGCCGCTGGATATCCGCATGGAGTGCGGCCGCATGGTGACGGGTCCCTTTGGCTATCTGGTTAGCCGGGTGCTGCACAAAAAGAACACCTACAAGCAGTTCGTGGGGCTCGATGCCTGCATGGCCAACCTGATGCGCCCGGCGCTCTACGGCGCCTACCACCACATTTCGGTGGTCGGCAAGGAAGACGCCCCGTGCGACTTCGTCTGCGACGTGACCGGGTCGCTCTGCGAAAACAACGACAAGTTTTCGATCGACCGCGCCATTCCTCAGGTGGAGATCGGCGATCTGGTCGTTATTCACGACGCCGGGGCGCACGGCCACTCCATGGGCTTCAACTACAATGCGAAACTGCGCTCGGCGGAATTGTTGTTGCGCGAAAGCGGCGATGTAGTACAAATTCGCCGTGCCGAAACGGTCGAAGACCACTTCGCCACATTGGATCTCGATGGGCTGACGGCCTTCGAGGCGTAAGGAGACATTATGTATTTTTCAGGAGTATACACCGCACTGGTGACCCCGTTCGCGATGGACGGATCGGTCGACTTTGAAAAGCTGGCCGAGCTGGTCGAGTTCAATCTTGCCGGCGGCGTGGCCGGGCTTGTTCCGGTCGGGACGACGGGCGAATCGCCGACGTTGCGGACGGACGAGCATCTGCAGGTCATCAAGGCGGTCGTGGAAGCCGCCGCGGGCCGCTGCAAGATTGTGGCCGGCACGGGCGCCAATTCGACGGCCGAGGCGGTCGAACTGACCGAAGCCGCCAAGGCGTTTGGAATCGATGGCACGCTGCAGGTGACGCCGTACTACAACAAGCCGAACAATTCCGGCCTGATCCAGCATTTCAGCGCGGTGGCCGACCTCGGCATCCCGGTGGTGCTCTACAACGTGCCGGGACGCTCCGCGCGGGAGATTCCGCTCGAGGTGGTTGCCGAGTTGGCAAAGCATGAGCACATCGTTTCCATCAAGGAGGCGGCGGGTTCCGTTCAGCGCGTGACCGACATCAAAAAGCTGTGCGACATCGAAGTGCTCTCGGGCGACGACTCGCTGGCGCTGCCCATGATCAAGGCGGGGGCGCTCGGCGTCATCTCCGTGGCCTCGAACCTCATTCCGGCCGAAGTGTCGGCCTTGGTGGCCGCCGCGCTCAAAGGAAACTACGACGAGGCGCAGGCGTTGCACGACAAATTTGCGAAGACGTTCGACGATCTGTTCATTGACACCAACCCGATTCCGATCAAGGCGGCGATGGCGATGAAGGGCTTGATCAACGAGGTGTACCGTCTGCCGATGTGCTCGACGACCGATGAAAACAAGGCGGCGCTGCGCGCCACGCTCGAACATGCGGGGATTCTGTAATGGCGGTTAAAGTGGTTATTCTCGGGGCGGCGGGTCGCATGGGTAAAACCCTGATCCGTTGCATCATGGAAGAAAAGGTGCCGGGGCTGCAGCTCTACGGTGCGGTCGATCTGTTGGATGCGCCGGGCTTGAATACCGACGCCGGGGTGCTGGCCGGGACCAAGGCGGCTGGCGTCAACCTGACCGGCGATCTGGCGGCGGTCGGGCCGGGCGCCGACGTGATCGTCGATTTTTCGGGTCACTTCGGCGTTGCGGAAAACGCGCCGCGCATTGCCGAGTGGGGCACGGCCTGGGTGATCGGCACGACGGGTTTGAATGCCGACGAAGTGGCCGCGGTCGAAGCCGCGGCCGAGAAAACCGCCGTTGTGCTTTCCGGCAACATGAGCCTGGGCATCAACCTGCTTTGCCATCTGGTGGAACTCGGCGCCCGGTCGTTGAAGGACAAGGGCTACGACGTTGAAATCATCGAACGCCACCATAGCCTGAAAAAGGATTCGCCCAGCGGCACCGCGCTCATGCTCGGGCAGGCGGCGGCCAATGGATATGGCTGGGATTTGAAAGAGGTGCAGGTCGACGGCCGCACCGGGTTGCCGGGCGAGCGCCCGGAAAAAGAGATCGGTTTCCACGCCGTTCGCGGTGGCGACATCGTGGGCGACCATACGGTGATGTTGGCCGGGGTGGGCGAGCTGCTCGAACTCTCGCACCGCGCCACCAGCCGCGATGTCTTTGCCATCGGCGCCTTGCAGGCCGCGCTCTGGGTTGCGGAAAAGGACGCCCGGCTCTACACCATGAAAGATGCCATGAAGCATGTTCTTGGTTTGTGATCCGTAACGATTGGCTTGCGATGGCGGCGGTTGACTTCGGTTGGCCGCCGCTTTTTCATTCACGCCTCACGCCTCACGCCTCACGCCTCACGCCTCACGCCTCACGCTTCACCTTTCACGCCTCACGCCTCACGCCTCACGCTTCACCTTTCACGCCTCACGTCTCACGTGTCACATCCCTCGCGCAGCGGAAGCCGAGGTTGCCGGTCGAGGAGTCGGGCGTGTTGGAGGTCCGGGCGGCCACGCGGTAGCGGTTGCAGTAGGAGTCGTGGCAAAGATAGGAGCCGCCGCGGTTGCCGCGCCGCTCCCCGGATTCCGGGCCGGTGGGATTTACGCGCGGGCCGTGGAGGTGGTAGTCGGGGCTCCACCAATCGAATACCCATTCCCAAACATTGCCCGCCATGTTGTAGAGTCCGAAACCGTTCGGCTCATACGCATCGACGGGCGCGGTGCCGATGTAGCCATCCTCGCCGGAGTTGTAGTCCGGAAACTTGCCCTGGAAAATATTGCACCTGTGTTTTCCGCCCGGCATCAGCTCGTCGCCCCAGGCGTAGCGCTTGCCCGCCAGTCCGCCGCGCGCGGCATATTCCACCTCGGCTTCGGTCGGGAGCCGTTTGCCCGCCCATTCGCAATAGGCGAGCGCATCGCGGTAGGAGACGTGGACCACCGGATGCTTTTCAAGCCCTTCGAGCCCCGACTCCGGCCCGAAGGGGTGCGCCCAGTCGGCCCCCTCCACGTTATACCACCATTCCAGTCCCAACACGCTGCGGCCGAGCAAATCCAGCGTGCGCTTCTGGCTCGGGGAGAGCAGGAGGTGGAAGACATAGGAGGAGTTGAACTTTTGCGCATCGGTTTCATAGCCCGTGGCATCGATGAACGTGGAGAAATCGCCGTTGGATACGGCGCATTGGTCGATGAAAAAGGGGTCGAGCGTCACCTCCCGGACCGGGCCCTCGCCGTCGTCCGGATAGCCCGCGCCATCCTCGGTCCCCATCAGGAAGACGCCGCCGTCGAGGCGGACCATGCCATCGGTCGAGCCCGACCGGATCCGTTCAAACGGCTTGCCCCGTTGACCGCCCTCGCATCCGCACCGTTTTCCGCCCGGCGTGCAGCAGTTTGCCTTTCCCATCGTCGCCTCTCCTTAAATGTTACGGTTTTGGTCATATATCACCCGCCGCTGCCGTCAACCAGTCTAAAGATGCCGTGGGTTCGGCTCGTCGTGGAGAATTAAGAGGCGCGATCGTCAACGGGGATGCCCCTTTCCGCGATTGATGCATCCGATAGTTGTGTCGGGGAGTCCCTTTTCCTATATTCGAACGACATGAATACTTCGAATGAACCGTTGAGCGTGCGATTTGCGCGGGTGTATGGCAGTCCGGGGGAGGCGCCGCGTGTTTTGGGCCTGCTGCGGGCGTTCTGGCCACTGTTGGTCATCTGTTTCTTTACGGGCTACTTGCTGCGCGCATGGTTTCCCCGGCCGCAGCTCGGGGTCTCGGCGGTCGGAGTGTTGTTTTTTCTGGTGGCGGTCGCGGCCGCGATCCTGCTGGCGTGGGGCGACAAGCGGCTCGGCAATTTCCTCAAAGGTGCCAAGGGCGAAGAGTGGGTTGCGCACGAGCTGGCGTTTCTGAGTTCCGAATATACGGTGTTCAATGGGCTTCGGCTCGGCGGCGGGAAACAAAACTTCGACCACATCATCGTCGGCCCCGCCGGGGTGTTCGTGGTGGAGACGAAGAACTGGAAGGGTTCGGTCGAGTTCCACGACGGCAAGCTCTTCGCCGGGGGCAAGGAGCCTTCGCGTCCGCCGCTCAAACAGGTGAAGGCCGCGGCGGCGGAGCTGGTGGCGTTCATCGACGATGCCGGTTGCGGCGACCTGCCGATCCATTCCGTCCTCTGTTTCCTTGGCACGAAGCTACCGCAGGAAATCATGAATGTGAACGGGGTGGTGGTCTGCGCCGGAACCCGGCTGGTCGAGGTGCTGCAGGAGACCTTCGCCGATCCTGTTTCGATGGGCCTGCGCGAGCAGGTGGTGCATGAACTACGTAAAGTTATCGAATGATGCGTGAAACGTGATGGGCGGGGTTCTCGCTTCATCCGTCACCAACCATTCGTCGCGTAAACCGGAGGTGAAGTCATGAAAACATTGGTACCGATTGCCAACGGCTCGGAAGAGATGGAAGCCGTTATCATTATCGACACGCTGCGCCGCGCCGAATTCGACGTGACCGTGGCGAGCCTTACGCCGGGAACCATCGAGGCCTCCCGCGGCGTCAAACTGGTGGGCGATACGACGTGGGACCAGATCGATCCCTCGGAGTTCGACCTCCTGTTGTTGCCGGGCGGATTCGGCGGAACGATGGCGTTTTGCGAACACGCGGGCGTCCAGCAAGCGCTCAAGGATTTCAATGAAAAGAAAAAATGGGTGGGGTGCATTTGCGCCGCCGCGCTGGCGTTGAACGAAGCCGGGATTCTGGCGGGCAAAACGTTTACCTGCTATCCGGGGGTGGAAGAAAAGTTGCCGGCCGACGCCCAGCCCGTCGACGAGGCGGTGGTGGTCGATGGGCATCTCATCACGAGCCAAGGCCCGGGAACCGCTTTCGAGTTTGCGCTCAAGGTGATTGCCGAATGCGGAAGCCCGAACCTCGCCGCCGATGTCCGTGCCGGACTGTTGCTGTAGATAAACTTCGAAGGATTTAAATGACTATAAAACGCTTGTTCCCTGTATTGATGGGATGCCTCTCTCTCGCCGGTGTTGCCGGTGCCTCATCCGACAAAATCGATCCGTTGGTTTTCGCCCGTTTTGGCCGTGGGAACGAAGTCTCGGTCACGATTCTGTGTCGATCGCAGTTGCTGGACACCCCGGGGGGATTCGCCCGGTTTTGCGCGGAAAACGCCGCGCGCAAGCGCTCCGAGCTGCGCACGGACGTGGTCGGCCGGCTGAAGGCGCTGGCCGCCAACGGCGAACAAGAGGCCGTTTTAAAGTCGATCGGCGATGTTGCGGTGGATCGGCACTGGATCGTCAACGCCTTGACCGCCGAGCTGTCGCCGCGCACGATCGAGAAAATTGCCGCGCTCGACGAAGTGAAATATATCTATGCCGGGTTTTCCCCGGTGACCGCGCCCGGGGCCGGGCGCATCTCCGAGGTGATCCGGCCGCCGAAGCGCGAACCGTTCCGTATTGGAGACCGAACCGTTCCGTGGAATTTGAAGGGGATTGGCGTGCCCCGCGTCTGGGAAAAGAAAGACAATTTTGGCGACGGGATTGTGGTGGCGATGCTGGAACACGGCGTTGACTACACGCACCCCGACCTGCGGAACAATCTTTGGGTTAATGCCGGCGAAAAACCGAACAACGGCAAGGACGACGACGGCAACGGCTTGATCGACGACTACTACGGCTACAATTTCAGGACCGGTTCGTGCGAGGTGCGGGCCACCACCGCGCAACAGCATCATGGAACCATGACGGCGGGGATCGTTGCCGGCGACGGAACGGGGGGAACCATCACGGGGGTTGCCCCGCGCGCCCGGCTCATGCTGCTGTCCGGTAGCGGGGTCTATGCCTTCCAGTATGCGCTCGAGCAGGGCGCCGATGTGCTCAACATGTCGTTCAGCATTCCCTATCTCGGCAATGGCCGCGGCCTTTGGCGCCTGATGGCCGAGCATACGGTTTGCGCCGGATTGGTGCTGGTTTCGGGTTGCGGCAATTTCCAGCAGAAAGCGGAAATCCCGGTGCAGATCCGCATCCCCGAAGGCATTCCTTGCATCATCGGCGCGGGCGGGGTCGACCAGGAGATGAAGGTTCCGTCCTTCTGCTCGCTGGGCCCCGTTGAGTGGGCGTCGGTAAAGTTTTACGGCGACTATCCGCTTCCCGAGGGGTTGGTCAAACCCGATGTCTGCGCATTTCCGGGGGCGGGCTATCCGTTGCTCGGGGACGCCGGCGAGGACTACATCAATAACCGCCGGGGAAATTCCTTCAGCAGCCCCCATGTGGTTGGCGTCGCCGCCCTGATGCTTTCCGCCGCCCCCGAGTTGCCCGCTTGGCGCATTCGGGAGTTGCTGGAAGAGACCGCCAATGACCTGCCCCCGCGTGGCAAGGATCCGCGGACCGGGGCCGGGCTGGTCGACGCGTGGGCCGCCGTTTCCGCCGCGGAAGCCGCCGCCCATCGGTAATTCCGGCCAGGCGAGGGACCAAGAGCGGCCGCGCAGGCGTGCCGCTTTCCCTCCGGGCACAAAAAAAGCGACCCGAGGGTCGCTTTCACACCGCCGAGGCGTTCGGTTAGCCGGCGGCGATTGCGTCAACCGGGCAAGAATCGGCGCAAGCGCCGCAATCGGTGCACTTGGCGGCATCGATTACAAACTGATCGTCGCCCTGGCTGATGGCTTCCACCGGGCAGGTGGACTCGCATGCGCCGCAGGAAATGCACTCGCTGGAAATTACATAGGCCATGGTTTTTCTCCTTGTTGTTTAGATGTTTTCTGAATGAAAGGGGCGTAATATACCAGCAAAAACCTTGATTACACCATCAATTGTGCGCCATAAACGTGTTTATATATAGATTCAATCCAAAGATGAAGGTGCGTGAAACATGAGTGTGGCTGAAAAGAATCTGCCCGAGGAGGTCCGGCAGTCCGTCGATGAGGCTTGGCCGCTTTTCGTGGATTTCCTCAAGAAAAAGGATGCGCGTGTGACCCAGGCGCGGAAGATTGTTTTAACGCAGGTATTTTCGCGTCATGACCATTTTTGCGCCGATGATTTGGCCGCGCAGCTTTCGAGCGGGATGAACCATGTGAGCCGCGGCACCGTGTATCGAACCTTGGCCTTGATGGAGGAGGCGGGTTTGGTCCGTGTGATCCGCGATACGGATGTGCATGCGCACTACGAGCATACCTTCAACCATCCGCACCACGAGCATATGATCTGCGATTCCTGCGGGCAATTCATCGAGTTCACGGACGATAGCATCATGGAGCTCATTGCCCAGGCGTGCAAGCGGATCGATTTCAAGGAGCGGACGCACCGGATCGTTGTGTTCGGCACCTGTGCCTCGTGTTCGGAAAAAAACGCATAGCCCGGATTCCTGAAACCCGATGGCCGGCAAAGGGCTGCGTCAACGACCGGGCTTGTGCTAGGCCTGCGGTTTCTGCTTCTCGATCTCGGCTTTGAGTTCCCGTAGCTCGCAAGAAGGGCACTGCACCTTTTCGCCCTTATAGACCACGCAGTCGTGATCCCCGGAACAGCCGGGCTGCTTCTTCCGCAACCGGTTGATGAGGGCGAGGATCCCAAGCGGAACCGCAACGAAAACCAGTACGACTGAAAACAAGGTGAGAAAAGGGGTCATTGTTTACCTGTTAATTATGCCGCGCCGATTCGGAGCAACACTTGACACTTACCCTGAGCTGATTGATACTTCAACCCCTTTTGTTTAAGGAAAGATTTGTGCCCGATGCTTTTGTCGGAGTGCCATTGATGGATTTATGAGAAAAAAACGCCAAAATAGCAGTCCCGATCACGGAACGGTCGGGTTCGATCACCTTGCAACGAGCGCCGATCTGTATTCCAGCGGGACTCCGGCAGAGCAGCCCCTCTACGATAACCGGCGAGTTTCGGATGCGGGGCATGTCCACAAGACCGGGCGTCATCAGGCCGTGGTCGGGCGTCGCAAAGAAACCGCTGATCCGCGCGAAAAGATGGCGTTGCTGGCCATTCTCAAGTCCGTGATCGTGATCCTGTTGCTGATGATCACCTTCTTCCTGTTGTGGAAGGGGATCAAGCTCTACGAGGAAAAGGTCTGGATGGAAACCCAGGGCGAAAAAGAGTTGTCGCCCGTTCTCCGCGATGTGGTGTTGATCGAGGAGATCGATATCGCCAAACAGGATGCCGAGAAAGTATTTGCCGAACGGATCAAGGTCTGGAGAGAGTCGCAGCGCCTGATCGGTTCCGTGGACACGCTGTTGGCCCGCGGCAATATCGATCAAGCCATCAAGCGTTGCCAAGATGCCTTGTTGCTCGATCCCGCCCACTCCGGCGCCCTGGAACGGCTGGGGGAGCTTTACTTCGAGAAGGGACTCTTTATCGAATCCGTCAACTCCTACATCCGTCTGTTGAGCGTTGACCCTTCCCGCGAGGATTTGCAGGTCAAGCTCATCCAGTCGCTGGATGCACTGGGCGATTCCAAGTCGGTTGTTTTCATGGCGAAATGGTATCAGGAGGACAACCTCTACAACGAAGACGTGCAGCGTTTTCTTGCCAATGCCCTTTTTGTGCAGAAGCAGTTTGCTGAGGCCGCGAAGGCGTATGAACGCGTGCTCGTGGACAATGCGAACGATATCGTGGCGCGGGAGAAACTGGCCGATAGCTATATGCAGCTCGAACAGTACGACAAGGCGCTTACAACGCTCGAGACGCTGCGGGTCTCGAACTACCGCGAACAGCGGTACTACTACGGTATTGCCGTCTGCAACGCCCAGCTGCGAAACAGCGAGGAAACGGTGCAGGCCCTCGGCAAGGCCGCCCATCTCTTCGGCCAGAAGGTCGTGGTGGCTTGGGTTAAGGACCCCAAGCTGGATCCGGTTCGCGAGGACCGTGCCTTCCAGGCCTTCGCCGACCGCGTGGGCGGCGAGGAATTCCGCAAATGGCTTGAGCAGATGGCCAGGACCATGGACGGTCCCGAGCGCGAGGAAGTGACGCCGCAGCTCAAGCTGCCGACGACCGAGACCATCGATGCGGAATTGCTGCAACCTCGCAAGTAGCCATCCGGCTTTTGGGGATTCATGAATATTCTGTTCGTATCCTATGGGGAATTGTCGCTTGGCAAAGGGGCCTTGCGCTCCTTCTGCATGATCCGCACGCTTGCCGAGGCCGGTCATCGGATCGACATCGTGGCGGCGCGCGTCGAATTTCCGGAACATCCCAATGTGCGGGTGCTGTCGGGGGACGGCGCTGCGCCGCTTTCAAAGCCGCGGATCCGCCTGGCGGCGCTGCGGGCCTCCGGTCGGCAAACCTACGACTGCATGCACGCCGTCGACGATGCGGTGGTCTTCGTTTCAAGGGTCGTGCGGTTTCGCAAATCGAAGCTGATCTACGATGCCTCCCGCTGTTTTACCGGAAGCGTGGGCTCCGAGCCCTCGGTGCTCTACAAGCTGTTTCCCCGCCATTTCCGTCAGCTCGAGAAAAAAATCCTCACCCAGGCCGCGGCGGTTCTGGTCCCGTGTCCGGTGCTGAAATCCGATCTGCGGAACCTTGAACGGAATGCGGCCATCGTCCAGATTGAGGACGTTCCGGCCCAGTCGCTGTTTGCCGGATATCAAATTGAGCGGGCAACCCTGATGGAGCGCTTCGAAGGGGTTGCGTCGTCGTGGGTCGTTTGCAGCATCCTGCCGGGCAATGCGAAGGAGTTGCGCAAATTGCTGGTGGCGGCGCGGAAGGTGATCGAAACCGTTCCGGATGCCGCCTTCTTTTTCAAGGGAGACCTGGTGGAGGAGGCCGAAAAGCTGGCGGCCAATCTTGATATCCGCGGGCGCTGCTCCTTTTTGGCGGCCGATGAAACCGCGGAATTCCTGGCCGCGCTCGAGCTGGCCGATGCCGCGATGCTTATGCCGCAATCGGCCAGCCGCTACATCCACCACGAGGTTTTCACGCTGTTGCATTCGCCCGCGCCGCTTGTTGCGATCCAATGCTCGGCCTATGAAAAAATACTGACCGACCGAAACAGCATCCCGGTGCTTCCGAGCTCGGAGTCGATTTCCGAAGGCCTGCTGCGGGCCCTCCAGGAACCGCTCTTCTCCCTCGGGATCGCGCTGGAAGGGCAGCAGCTGGTTGCCGGAAAGTTCACGTTTTCGAGTTTCAAGCACAAGCTCCGCATGGCATACCACGAGGCGCTGAAAAAGAAATAGGAGGCCCCAATCAACCAGATGGCTCCAACGACGGTCGTCGTACGGCGTCCGGTTGTCGGTGTGGCGTGCGCGGTGGCGGGCGGAATGCTGCTGGCATCCACGGGAGTGCTTCCCATCGGTTTCTTCTTTTTCGTTTGCGTATTCCTGCTGGGCTGTATCGGGGTGATTCCGGCCTGCCGCACCTCCGGCCTGCCAATTTTCATGCTAGTGGCCGGGGTGGCCGCCTGCCGTTTTATGGTTGCCGTACCGACCGTTTCGCCGTCCTCGATCCATGGAATGGGGGAGGCGCTGGCGGGGGCGCAATGCCGGGTGGTCGGGAAGGTCGCCGGAACCCCCGAATTCCACCCCTACGCCTCGGGCAGCCGCGGCGCTTGGTCGTTCCCGTTGCGCATCGAAGGGATCGGCCGCACGAACCAATGGATCAGATGCCGCGGCGAAATCGATGTGCGCTTCAGCGGAACCGGCTCCCGGTCTTCGTTTCGCCGGGGCCAGCGTATCGTCGTGGCGGGGCTGCTGGACCGCAATCTGTTTCCGGGCGGCCACCCGTTGCGGCTCGATGCCGCGCAAGGCCAGGACGTGGAAATCCTTGCGCCGCCCGGCCGCTTTTCCCCGTTGGAGTGGGGGCGCGCCTGGCGCGAGGCGGCCGCGGCACGGCTCGAGGTCGATATCGAAACCCTGCCGCTTCAGCAAGCGGTGCTGAAGGCGCTGGTGCTCGGCTATCGAAAAGAGATGCCGCAGGAAACCATCGCCAAGTTTCGCCGCACCGGATCGGTGCACATCTTCGCCATTTCGGGGCTGCACGTCGGCATTGTCGGGCTGTTGCTGATGTTGGTGCTTAAAACCGTCGGCATTCCCCGCGACTGGCTGGGCATCTGGTTGATCCCCCTGCTGCTGGTCTACGTGGTCTCGACCGGGATGAAGTCCAGCGCGCTGCGCGCCTTGGCCATGGCCGCCGTATTCCTGCTGGCGCCGCGCTTCCGCCGCAAGCCGGATATCCCGTCGTCGGTCGCTCTCGCCGC
>NZ_JBFJYW010000067.1:0-13867 GCF_041622395.1 Pontiella sp.
CGTCTCGGACTTGAGCCCGGCGTGGTAGGGCGCGGCGTTGAAGCCGTTTTCTTGGAGCAGCTTCGCAATCTGCTCGGCGTCTTTTTGCAAGTGGACGTAGACGATGGTTGCGCCGGCGGGACGTTCTTTCAACCGCTGGAGCAGGAGTTTTTCGCGGGCGTGGCCTGGGCAACCGGTCACGCGGAACTCGAGGTTGGGTCGGTAGAAGCCGGTGTTGACCACATCGGCGGGCTGGATGCCGAACGCCGCGGCCATGTCGTTGGAAACCTTCGGCGTGGCGGTGGCGGTGAGCGCCAGCACCCGTTCGACGTTGAGCGATTCAACCGCCTGCGCGAGCTTGAGATAGTCCGGCCGGAAGTTGTGGCCCCACGCCGAA
Organism: Pontiella sp.; assembly: GCF_041622395.1. NCBI lineage: Bacteria > Pseudomonadati > Kiritimatiellota > Kiritimatiellia > Kiritimatiellales > Pontiellaceae > Pontiella > Pontiella sp. The sequence continues at coordinate 377 of NZ_JBFJYW010000067.1, forward strand.
ATGCAATGCGCCTCGTCGACCGCCAGCAGGCTGATGCGTTGGCCGCGGATCAGGTTGAGGAAGCGCTCGTTGGTCAGGCGTTCCGGCGAGACGAACAGCATTTTGAGCTCGCCGGCGCGGATGGCGTTGGAGACCTCGCGGTATTTTTCCTCCGTCAGGCTGGAGTCGAGCCGTTCGGCGCGGACGTCCTTCGCCTGCAGGCCGTCGATCTGGTCCTTCATCAATGCCAGCAGCGGCGAGACGACCAGCGTGAGGCCGGGAAGCAGGAGCGCGGTAAGCTGATAGCACAGGCTCTTGCCGGAGCCCGTCGGGAAGATCGCCGCGGCGCTGCGTCCGGCCAGCAGAATTTCGATCGTTTCGCGCTGCCCTTCGCGGAACGCGTCGAAACCGAAAATGGATTTAAGGATTTCGTCGGGGGTGGTCATTCGGGCTCCTCTTTTAGTGCAGGTTGTATATAGTTGCGGTGTTGATTGGCTGTAGGTTTAAGCAATTCAAACGGAGAAGCAAATGGATAAGACGGTTTTGGTGACGGGCGCGACGCGCGGAATTGGCCGGGAGTTGGTCCGGCAACTGACCGTACTCGGCTACGGGATTTTTGCAACGGGGCGCGATGCCGCGCTGTTGGAATCGTTGAAGGCGGAGACGGGCTGCGCGGGGGGCGTCGCCGACCTGTCCGATCCGGAACAGGCCGTCGGCATCTACCGACAGGCCGCCGCCGAACTGGGCCAGGTCGACGTCCTGATCAACAACGCCGGGCTCAACAACCGCAAGGCTCCGGTAACCGATATCGAGCTGGCGGACTGGGAGCTGCAATACGCCGTCAACCTGCGTGCACCGATGCTGCTCTGCCGCGAAGCACTCAAGGAGATGGGCGAACGAAAATCCGGTCACATCGTCAATGTCGTCAGCACCATCGCCAAAACCGCGCAACCGAACTATGCGATCTACTCGGCCATGAAATACGGCTTCATGGGCTTCACCAAATGCCTCATCAAGGAGGGGCGCGAAAAAAACGTCAAGGTGACGGCGGTATATCCCGGCGGGACCGACACCGATTTTCGGGCCGAACAGCGCCCCGAATATCTCTCCGCCGCGTCGGCCGCACGGATGATCGTCCACTGCATCGAGGCCCCGGCCGACGTGGTGGTCCACGACCTGACCTACCGCCCGATGGTCGAAAGCAACTTTTGAAAACCTTGGATTTGCGTTGCCGCAAGCTTTTCAGAATGCCACGCTTGCGCACCATTTGCCGTGGACTTTTTATTAATGGTGCGCGGGGTTGTGCAGGATGTACGTCTAACCAGGAGAAACTTATGAAATGGATTAAATACACGTGTTTGACGGTTGCCGTCGGCTCAATGGCCGTTGCGGCCCAGGCGGCGCCTGTCATCGATAAACCCGCCGTCCTGACGGACGCCATGCTTTCGCTCACCGTTTCGGATCTGCACGGCTTCATCGATGAAGCCGGCATGGTGGCCGCCAAGGTCTCTCCGATGATCAACGGCATGATGATCAAGCAGATGATCGGGGGCCAGTTGGGCGATCCGATGCTGGCCGGCGTTTCCCCGGGCAAAGGACTTGCGGTCGTTGCACTCGACACCACGAACTTTTTCGCGGTGGTGGAAGTGGCCGAGGGGCAGTCGGCGGCCTATGCGCGGGCCATCGGCAACATGGGCATGCAGTCCAAGTATGCCAACGGTCTTCTGGTGCTGGCGCAAACGCCCGAGCAACTCGCAAAAGGTTCCGCGCTTGCGGGCCGGGTGCAGGCCAAGCTGTTGGCCAAGCGTAGCCCGACCCTGCGCGTTTCCGCCCAGCCCGCCGCGCTCATCGAGCGCAACAACGATGCTCTCCAGGGCTTCCTGCAAATGATGCCCGCCATGATGGGCGCCAGCCTGATGCAGGCGCCGGGCACCGATCCCAAGACCGTGAACGACACGACCAAACTGCTCGAAGGCGAGATGCGCGTGCTCTTGTCGCTCTGCAGCCAATGCGAGTCGGGCGAGTTGGTGCTGGCGTCGAAAAACGGTTCGATCCAGCTGAGCGAAACCTTCGTGCCCAAGGCCGGATCGCGACTGGCCGCGCTGATCGAATCGCCGAAGACCGCAACGAAGAACCCGGCGATCCAATCCCGTCTGCTCGACGAAGGCATGGTGATGGCCGATTTCGCCATGGGTAGCCCCGAGGCCATGGCCGACTTTGTCAACGCCGAAGCCGACATCCTCCTCAAAGCGATGAAGATCGAGGAGGTCGACCTGGCCGCGCTGACCGGAGTCGTTACGAAGTGGATGAAGCTCTATTCCGGCTCCGCCTGCGAAACCTTCTCGTTCGATGCCGAGAGCGGCATGAGCATCAACTACCTGCTCGAAGTCGCCGACCTGCCCGCCGCGCTGGAGCTGCTCAAGTCGATGGAAAAGGACATGGCCCCCTTCGTGAAACTCTACGAAAACATGGGCATGCCGATGCAGCTGGCCTTCCGGGAAAAGGTGCGCGAGCATAAGGGCATTCCGATCCATCGCCTCGACATGAAGATTTCCATGGAAGAAATGCCAGCCGATCAGCAGGCGCAAATGGCGGCGCTCAAGCTGGACGAGCTCGGCTACGATATCGCCCTGTTCGACGGCATGATGCTCTACACGATGGGGGCGACCAAGATTGAAACCCTGATCGACCGGGTCAAGGCCGGCGGCACGGTGGAGCCCATCCAGGCCCGCGCCGTTTATCCCGAAGGGGGCTGCTACTATCTCGATTTCGATGTCGGCGGCTATGTCGAAATGATCGGTGCGTTCCTGCCGGAAGGAGCGAAGGGACCCATGCTGCCCCAGATCATGGCCCTGATGCAGGGCGTCGACCCGATCACCTCCGCCGGCTTCCGCCAAGAGGGGCGCGCCATGTGGAGCGTCAATATCCCCGGCGACCTCATCGGCAAACTCGGCCAGTTCGCGATGATGATGCAGATGCAGCAAATGCAGCAGCAGGGAATGCCCATTCAATAGGAGCGGTGCCATGCAGTGCCACGAAGTTGACTACACCATTATTGGCGACGACCTGCAGACGGTCGAAGTCGAGCTCGACCCCGGCGAAACCGTCATCGCGGAAGCCGGGGCCATGAACTGGATGGACGACGGGATCGCCTTCGAGGCCAAGATGGGCGATGGCTCCCGGGCCAACGAAGGGCTGATGGGCAAGCTGTTCAGCGCCGGCAAACGCGTGATGACGGGCGAGAGCCTGTTCATGACGCATTTCAGCAACCAGGCGCACGGCAAGCGGTGCGTCACCTTCGGCGCCCCCTTTCCCGGCAAAATTGTTCCGTTGAACATGGCCGACTGCGGCGGCGAAATCCTATGCCAAAAGGATGCGTTCCTGTGCGCCGCCAAGGGCACCGCCGTCGGGATCGCCTTCACCAAGCGCTTCGGCGCCGGGTTTTTCGGCGGCGAGGGGTTCATTCTCCAGCGGCTGCAGGGCGACGGCATGGCCTTCCTGCACGCGGGCGGAACCGTGGTTGAAAAGCACTTGAACAACGAAACGATCAAGGTCGATACCGGGTGCATCGTCGCCTTCACGCCCGGCATCGACTACAGCATCGAGAGCGTCGGTCTCAAATCCGCCTTTTTCGGCGGGGAGGGGCTGTTTCTGGCCACCCTGCGCGGCACGGGGCGGGTCTATCTCCAAAGCCTGCCGTTCTCGCGTCTGGCCGACCGCGTCCTCCAGCATGCGCCGCGGCAGGCGGGCGGCGAACGCCAGGGCGAAGGATCCGTTCTCGGGGTGGTCGGCGATCTGCTCGGCGGTCGCTGATGGCTTATTTGGCTTTCAACAGGTCTTTGACGGCGGAAAGCAGGGCGCCAAGCGGCACCGGTTTTTCAAATACGTAGCGGGCCCCGAAGAGTTTGGCCTGTTTCAGGAAGTCGACCGGTAGGCCGCGCATGCCCCCCGAGATTGCGATGATCGGCACCGTGCTTTTCTTTCGCAGCGCCAGCAGGATTTCCAGTCCGTCCATTTCCGGCATCAGAATATCGGTTATGATTAGATCGGGCTTTTCGAGCTCGATCTGGTCCAGGCCGATTTTGCCGTTTTCCGCCTGTGAAACTTCATAGCCGTTCTTGGAGAGGAACTGCGAGAAAAGCTTCCGTAGGGTCGGATCGTCGTCGATCAGTAGTATTCGGTTCATTGATAGTCCCGTTGCTTTCTTTCTTTGATTAATTCTTCGGTAATTGCGATGAACGCCGATGGGGCGAAGGGTTTGTTCATGAATGAATAGTTCTTTCCGGCCAGATGCTTCCATCGCGTTCTTTGGTCATGGAATCCGCTCATCAGCAGCACGAGCAGGTCGGGGTTTTTCTTGCGCAGTTGATCGGCCAGCTCGTCGCCCCGGATGCCGGGCAGTTCCATATCGCTGATCAGCAGGTCGATTTGCCCGTCGCGTTCCCGAAACAATTCCAGCGCCTCCTCGGCACTGGCGGCGAGGAGGACCTTGCGCTCTTCGTTGTTGAGGATTTCCTCCGCTATCATGGCGATCTTGGGGTCGTCTTCGACCAGCAGGATGGTCGCGCGGTGCGGTTGCGGATGGGGCTGCGGATCCTCTTCGCGTTCGTTCAGGGGGCAGCACTGCGGGAAAAAGATCTTGAAGCAACTGCCCTTGCCGACTTCGCTGTAGACGTTGATCCATCCACGGCTTTGCTTGACGATCCCATAGACGACGGAGAGGCCCAGGCCGGTTCCGGCGCCGACCGCCTTCGTCGTGAAGAAGGGTTCGAACAAGCGGTCTTTGATGTCGGGGTCCATTCCGGTTCCGGTGTCGGTGATCGATAGGCAGACGAAGTTTCCCGCACGGGCCTCGGCAATGAGCGCGATGTCTTGCGGGTTGAACTGGACACTTCCGGTCGAAAGGGTTAGCCGGCCGCCTTCGGGCATGGCGTCGCGGGCGTTGACCGCCATATTCATGATAATCTGGGTGAGCTGGCTAGGATCGGCTTGGATGGAGGGCAGCTCATCCTGAAGCTCCAGATCGATCTCATATTTTTCGCCTAAAAGGATGCGGAGCAGGGCTTCGGCGTCATGGACGGAGTGGTTCAGGTCCAGGACTTCGAGGCTGGAGGACTGTTTGCGGCTGAAGGTCAGCAACTGGCGGGTCAGTTGCGTGGCCCGCTTCGCCGCTTTATGGATTTCCTGGTTGCTGGCGTATTCCGCGGATTGGGGATCCAGATCCATCTCCAGCATTTCGCTGAAGCCCATGATGCCTTGCAGGATGTTGTTGAAGTCGTGGGCAATCCCGCCGGCGAGCTGCCCGATGGCATCCATTTTCTGGGCTTGCCGCAGCTCGTCCTCACGAATCAGTTCCGCGGTAATGTCGCGCTTGACGGCAACATAGTTGGTGATGGTGCCGGCGGCATCCGTCACGGGCGAAATGACGGCCTCTTCGTTGTAGGGCGAGCCATTCTTTTTGTTGTTGATGAAGCGCCCTTGCCAGATGTTGCCGGCGGAAATGGTTTCCCAGAGCTCGGCGTAGAAGGAGCGGGGGTGTTCCCCGCTTTTCAAGATGCGCGGGTTCCGGCCGAGCGCCTCGCCGCGGGCATAGCCGGAGATCGTTTCGAACGCCGGGTTGACATATTCGATGCGCCCGGTTGGATCGGTGATGACGATCGTTTCCGGCGACTGCTCGATGGCCGTCGAGAGGCGCCGCAACTCGGCTGTGCGTCGGGCCTCCTCGGCGATGAAACGCGCCTGTTGAATGTTCTGGTAGGCGGAGGTGGAGAGCTGGTCCGCCAGGGTGTATAGGGCGGTGGCGATTTTTTCGAATTGTTCGCGGGCCATGACCGGGACCCGTTCGTAGGCCTCCATGAATCGTTCTTCGTCGGCCCCGATTTCCTGCGCATAGGTGCGCATGGGGGCATCGGTTTGCGCTTCGTCGCGCACCTGGCCGATCAACCAATTGGCAATGTGTTTCCCGCCGACCGAAATGCTGGCCCCGGCATCCCAAAGCCCACCGCTGAGGCAGCGCTGGATAACGGGCCCTCCCGGATGGTGCCGTCCGATGGCGGCATCGGACTTGAAACAGTTGGCACAGCCGATGGTACTTTTGCGGATGATGTCGTTGCAGAGGCCGGTGAAGTTGCTTGGTTCGGTAATCGGCGTCCCGTCCGGCTGGGTAATGATGGAGGCCACGCCGGTGGCGGCGGCGAATTCGTTCTGGATGCGCTGGATTTCCTTTAGGTCGAACAGTTCTTCAAAGGCAATGTCCAGATGGTCTTCAAGCGGGCGGGTCAGCGCGACGATCCGTTTTTCGATGGCCTGCTGCATACGTTTGTGCTCGGTGATATCCATGGCGGTAAAAATAATTCCATCTGCCGGGTTGTCGGGGTTCAACGGGGTCGAACTCAGTTGGATATTGAGCATTTCACCGTTTTTTTTCTGCCAGCAGGTCTGTACGTGGCCGACTCCTGAATGGGCAATTTGTTTGTATTTTTCGCGCCCGATCATCAGGAATTCCTCTTGTGTGCGGTAGAGCATCCGTGCGCTTTTCCCGATGATTTCTGCCGGCAAGTAACCAAGCATGTTGCAGAGTCGATGGTTGGCTTCCATAATCACGCGGTTCACGGTTAGGCCGATGCCTACGGGAGCGGCGCTGAGGATGCTTTCGACCTTTTGTTTGTTTTGAATCAGGAGTCGTTCTGCGTGTTTGCGTTCGGTGATGTTGTGGGCGAATTCGCATACCAACTGGAGGTCTCCGAATTCGATGAAGTTGGCTTTTACTTCAACGGGGTAGATGCCGCCATCCTTGCGGCTATGGATCGCCTCAAACAATGCGTGCCCGTTTTTTTTCATGTGGCTCACTGTTTCGGGCCAGTTTTGCGGGGATACATTGCGGTCCACATTCCAGATGTGCATTTGCAGCAGTTCGTCTTTCGCGTATCCGAGCGCGGTGCAGGCGGCTTGGTTGACGTAGGAAATGCGTCCTTTTTCATCCGTCCAGTAAACCGCGTCGTTGAGGTGGTCGACGGTGAACTGGGTCAGCTTGAGTTGCTGCTCCATGGTTTTGCGGTCGCTGATGTCGTGGGCGAAGGCGAAGATGTATTCCGCCTCCTCATGCTCGATGAAGCTCGAGTAGATTTCGACCGGGAAGACGGACCCATCCTTGCGCCGGTGGACCATCTCGAAATGCAACGAGCGCTTCTGTTTGAGGGCGTTCCAGCGGGTGGACCAACTCGACCGGGGCGTGAAGGGATCGACGTCGAAAATCGACAATTGGGTCAGCTCGTCTTCGGTGTATCCCAGGTTTTGGCAGGCCGTTTGGTTGGCGTAGCGGATGGAGGCATCTTCGCAGATCCAAAGCACGCCGGTGTCGGCATGGTTGAGCGCGAACTGGGTCAGCTCCAGTCGCTGCTTGGCCAGCATGGCGTCTTCCATCATGTTGAGCGCGGCAAGACGGGCGTCGTTGAGTTCCTGGTTGGCGCGCTCGAGTTCGGCGGTGCGGGCTTCCACCAGGGCCGCGAACGAATCGCGCTGTTGCTGGATCTTCTGCCGGGCCGTGCAGTTCTGGAAGGCCAGGCAGATGGTTGGGCCGAGCAACTCCATCGTGGAGCGGATGTCGCCGGCTTGTTCGAGATCCGGCAGGTCGGCGATCACGAAGGAACCGGCCAACTGGCCGGAACAGCGGATCGGCAAGCGCAGGATGTTGCCGAACCCGGCCCGCTCCAGCTGGTTGCGCAGGGGCGCGTCCACCGGGAGATCCGCCGGATGGGGCGGAATCGGGGACGGATTGCAGATGGGGCATAACTCGCAGAGTTTGCCCTCGGCGAAGAGCTCCGCCCGGCGGGGCGGCCAGACCTGGAGGGGGGCGCAGCTCTCGTGCTTTCCCATGTTAAGGAAGAAGGCAACGGTTTCGGCTCCCGTCAGCTCCCGGAGCTGCTCGCACAGGTGCCGCGCCATCTCGACCGGGCTGCTTTGCTCGACCAGATCGGCCAAAAGCGTGGAGCGCATCCACATCGAAGCGAGCCGGTTGTCGGATTGGTGGGTCGGAGCAATCATGAGCTTATTCCGCGGGGCGAGCTGGGCCGGGAAGCGAGCCCGGCGGCGTTGGCCCAACCCAATGCCTGCGGATGGCGGATGGCGCGGTTCATGGTTTTTCCCGGCGATGATTCAACATCAGGCATACGGCTCCTTGCGTCCCAATTCGCGGCAGAGCGCGTTGATCTCTTTTTTCAGTTCGATCATGCGCAACTCGCGGCCCATGGTCATTTTATTGAACTGCTCCAGTTCCCGGTTGTGTTTCTTCAGGAGGGTTTCGGCTTTTTTCCGTTCCGTAATGTCGAGCGTGACCCCCACGCTTCCAATCAGTTCGCCGGCGGGGTCGAAGCGCGGATGCAACGTAAACATGGCGGGGAAAAGCTCCCCGGATTTGCGCACCATCATGGTTTCGTTATCGAATCCCTTGCGCCCCTGGCGCAGCGCCTCCTGCATCTCCGGAATGGTTTTCTCCACGTCGGTCGGATGGAGAACCGCCATTTTTTGACCAATGATTTCCTGGGGCTTGTAGCCGAAGATGTTCTGGGCTCCGGCGCTGAAACTGAGGATCCGGGTGTTGGTTCCGGCGAGGTCGGTCGTGATGAAGGCGATGTTGTCGACGGCTTCGAAGATCATCCGGAGCTGTTCTTCGTTTTCTCTCAACGCCTCGGCCGCCCGGCGGGATTCCTGGCGATCGGCCTGCTCTTGCAGGGCGCGCCGGACGACGGGCCCGAGCCGCGAGAGACGGTCTTTGAGCACATAATCGGTGGCCCCGGCCTTCAGGCTTTCGATCGCGGCGTCTTCGCCCAAGGTGCCGGACACCAGGATAAACGGGATATCCTTCTTCCGTTCCAGCAACAGCTTCAGCGCACTCAGCCCGTCGAAGGAGGGCAGGGCAAAGTCGGAGAGAACGATGTCGCACCCGGATGCCTCCAATTCAGCCAGAAACGCTTCGCGGGTTTCGACCCGTTTCCAGCGGCAGGTGTAGCCGGCTTGTTCGAGTTCGGCAATTTCGAGCTCGGCATCGTTCGGGACATCTTCCAAAACGAGCACGTTGAGGGGGATCGTTGACATTATGTGGCTCCGTTTTTCTGTTTTCCAAGGCACCCCGGCGGCGGCTCATTGGTCAGCACCCAGAACAGGCCGAGCTGTTGTACCACCTCGACGAAGCAGTCGAAGTCCACCGGTTTCACGACGTAGGCGTTGGCGTGGTGTTGATAGCTGGATATCAAGTCCTGTTCCTCCCGGGAGGAGGTCAGCACCACGACGGGGATGCTTTTCAGGTTGGGATCGTTCTTGATCTGCTTGAGCACTTCATGCCCATCGATTTTGGGCATCTTCAGGTCGAGGAAAACCACGATCGGGTGCCCTTCGGAGCGGTCGGCAAACGCCCCGCGCCGGTACAGGTAATCCAACGCTTCTGCGCCGTCGCGGGCAACCGCCACCTCGTTGGCGAGGTTATGTTCCTCCAGCGAGGCGCAAGCCAGCTCCACGTCCCGCACATCGTCGTCGACCAATAAAATTTTCTTCGCTTCCGTCATGTCGTCCCCTTTGTTTCTCTAAGGGTGAAGTAGAACGTTGCCCCATGCTCCGTTTTCCCTTCGGCCCAGACCCGCCCGCCGTGGCGGTGGACAATGCGCTGGACGGTGGCCAGTCCAATGCCGGTTCCTTCGAACTCGTCATCGCGATGCAACCGCTGGAACACGCCGAACAGTTTATCGGTATACTGTGGGTCGAATCCAACGCCGTTGTCACGAATAAAGAAGGTAATCTCTTCCCCGCCTTCCATTTGGCCTCTTTGTTCCGCCCCGATTTCGATGCGGGCTTCCTCGCGCGGCCCGGTGTATTTGATGGCGTTGCCGATCAGGTTTTGCCAAACCAGCAGGAGCAGACCGCGGTCGGCCAGCACGTCCGGCAGATCCCCGACCTGCCAAACGATGCGCCGATCCTTCATGGCGGGGGCCTGTTCCGCGATGGCCGCCTTAACGACGTCGTTCGGGGCAACGGTCTGCAGGTGCATCTCGACGCGGCTGGTCCGCGAGAACGCGAGCAGATCGTCGATCAAGTGCCCCATCCGTTCCGCGGCGTGGGCGATGGTGTCGAGATAGCGTGCCGACGTGGCGTCGAGGCGGCCCCGTTCGCGTTTGAGCAGCAGGCTGACGAACCCGTTGATATGGCGCAGCGGCGCGCGCAGGTCGTGCGAGACGGAATAGGAAAAGGCTTCCAGTTCGCCGTTGGTCGTGCGCAACGCGCGCTGGGCGTGCTCCAGCCCCCGGTTCGTCTCTTTCAGGTCCTGCAGCAGGTTGATCATGGCCCGGTTCAGCGTTTCGGCTTCATCGGTGCGAATCTTCAGCTCCGCGGTTCGGTCTTTCACGCGCGAATCGAGTTGATCGTGCGCCAGGCGCAACGCTTCTTCGGCCTGCTTCTGCGCCGTTACGTCGACGGTTGAAACGTAGACTCTGCCCAGCGTGTTTTCATGGCCCGGCACCACCGACCACCGCAGGAGGATCGACCGCTCTTGGCCCGCCAAGGTCTTCACCGTGCTGTTCGCCTCATGCGACATCCGCCCCTCGGCAATGGCCAAAAGTTGTTCCGCAAACACCTCGTAGGATTTTTCCGTGAAGATCGAGGGCAACCCTGCGAGAAGGGTCTGCTTGGACGGTGCCTCGTGCAACGCCAATGCGGCGCTGTTGACGTCGATCACTTTCACCCGCTGGGCACACGTCTCCACCGCTTCCGGGTGCATTGCCCAGTATTGCCGGAAATCCCGTACCCCGTCCTTCTTGAGCGCCTCGATATAGCGCTTGACCGCCGAAAGATCCTCCTCCCAAAGCGGGACCGGCGAATGGTCGAAAAGCGATTGGTAGCGTTGCTCGTTCTGCCGCAGGGCGGCTTCCGCCCGTTTCAGGTCGGTGACGTCCTGGACCATGCCGTGCAGATCGACCACGGCTCCGCTTTCATCTTTGCGCGGTTTGCAGATGGAGTTGACGATGCGCTCGCTTCCGTCGGGGCGTAGGATGCGCAGGGTCAGGTCGTAGGGCGTTCCGGCGCCGGTGGCCGCCCGAACCGCCGCATCGAACCGCGGCCAATCGTCCGGGTGGACGATGGTCGGATAGTCCGAGTAGGGCGGCTGGCCGTCGGCCGGGTCGCGGCCGAAGATCCGGAAGACCTCTTCCGACCACCAGAGCGTCTCGGTTGCGGGATCGAGCGTCCAGTTGCCTATTTGGGCGATCTGCTGGGCCTCCAGCAACAGTGCTTTGCTGGCGATAATCTGCTTTCGATGCCTAAGTTCCGTCCGGCGGTGGCATCGCTGCACCAACAGGGCGGTACCCAGAACCAAGACCCCGGTGCCGCCGAGCGCCGCGAGCAAGCCGGCACCCCAGGGGTGCCGCCCCCAAACACTGTCGGGCCGGTTCAGGATCCGTGATCCGGCGGGGAGTCGGCTTTCCCGGATCCCCCAGCGCTTCATCTCTTCCCAGTTGAACCGGTATTCGCCGTAGTCCTCGATGTGGGTGAGCGCCGGAACGGTTTCGCCATGGGCCAGTCTCGCCAGCATTTCGCCCCCGCGTTTCCCGGTCATGGCGGAGGAGAGAACATAGCCCCCCAGAATGCCTTCCTCGATAAACGTGTCGGTCGTGCCGAACACCGGGACCGGGGAGGATTGGACGAGCTCGCGCACGACGTCGCGCGGGATATAGATCGTCCCGTCGGGCGCGCGGGTCATTTTCAGGAACAGGATCAGATGATCCGCCGGAAGCAAAGCGGCGCGCCGGGTGAGTTCTGCGAGGGAACAGTTGTTCCAATACTCGACCGCGACGCCTTGGAAGCGGTCCCCCAGCTCTTCGCGGGCGCGCGCCTCCCAAAACCGATCCGAATCGTGGGCGCCGGAGATTACGACCAGCTTGCGGGTTTGGGGGACGAGTTCGAGCGCGGTTTTTGCGGTTCGGGCGGGGCTCAGGTGGATCGTCGCGACGTACACGTTGGGCGGAATTTGGCCCGGGTCATCGATCCATGCGTCATCGCACGTCGGTATAATCATCGGCAGGTTGGCCCGTGCGGCCAGATCGACCGGCGGCCGGGCGGCCAGATCGCGGCAGACCAGATAATCGAATTTCCCCGGAGCGATGCGGAGGACCGATTCCTCGGCGTGGCCTCCGGAAGTCAGGTGGTCGATCAACATCTCCACCGGCCGCCCGGAAAGCCGTTCGAATTCGGCCCGGCACGCGGAAAACATGGCGAGGCCCCACGGTTCGATGAGCGAATCCATGAACAGGATGCGGTAGTTTTGCGGCGGCTCGTTCGCCTGCGGGGCGGAGGAACCCTGGGCGTCCTGCGCCACCGCGGACGTGGCCAGCAGCAGTGCCAGCAGGCCCGCCGCCTTCAGCCGAAGTTTGGGCGGGGCCCACCCCTGTGCAATCCATGCGGTTTTCATGGCGTTGCATTCCCCGGGGTTGGCTGTGCTTGATGTGCGATGGGGGAGAGCCCGGCCGCCTCGAGCCGCGACTGCAACGCGGCAATCGTTTCCTTGAATTCCGCCATTCTGACTTCGCGGCCGGCCATGGAGTTGATCACCACGCGCATTTCGCGGGTGCGTTCCTGAACCAACTCCTCCAGATGCTCCCGGTATTCCTCCAGCTCCCGCTGCGCCTTCCGCTGTTCCGTCATATCGAGGCCCAGACTGAACACCTGTCCGTCGGGCAATCGGAAGTTCGCCCAGATCGTGGTCAGGGTTTTGCCGTCGCGGGTGATCGGGTGCCACTCCCTGAAATGCCCGTCCGGATCGGTTGTGACGGTGCGGAACATTTCGGCGCGCACGGCCGGGTCGGGATAGAACAGACTCGGCGCATCTTCGTGCTCGTTGATCTCCTCGGCCGTCCACCCGAAGGTTTTCCGGCACTGTTTGTTCCAGAGGATGCACCGCCCGGCTTCATCGAATCCGTTGATCAGCGCGGGCGCATTTTCGCAGATCGTCCTGAAACGTTGCTCGCTGGCCAGCAACGCCTCCTCGGCGCGCTTGCGGGCGGTGATGTCCTGGAAAACGCAATAGGTCTGGCGGAACGACCCGTCGGGCAGATAGCCGACGCATCCTTCGAATTCAATATGGCGATACTCGCCGTTTTTATGGCGGATCCGGAACTGTACGTCCTTGACGTAGCCCCTTTTTTTGAAGGTCGGGAAGTTGGTCTCGAAGTGCTGCACCAGGTCCGGGTGCAGGAAGTCGCCGAACCATCGGCCGATCACTTCGTCGCGATCGTAGCCGAGGTTGCGCAACCACGCCGGATTGACGTCCAGAAAGCATCCGTTTTCGTCGAGCGACTGATAGGGAAGCGGCGCGTTGTTGAACAGGCCCCGGTATTTTTCTTCGCTGTAGCTCAGCTGCGCTGCATGGGCCTCGATTCGGCGGGTATTCCGCTGCAGCACGAAGTAGAGCAGCAGCGCGGTGACCCCGATAAAGAGCCAGCCCTTAATGCTGGAAAAGAGGTGCAGCTGCTC
>NZ_JBFJYW010000068.1:0-13865 GCF_041622395.1 Pontiella sp.
AGGTGCGCATGGGTCAGCAAGACGGCATCGATGCTCTCGGCCGGAACGGGAAAGTCGTCCCAGTTGCGTTGCTTGAGATCGCGTTCCTGATAGAGGCCGCAATCGACCAGCAGCCGGATGCCATTCGTTTCAAGCAGGTAGCAGGATCCTGTAACGTTCTTTGCCGCGCCGAAAAATTTAAGTTTGATATCCATTTCTGCTCCTGTGTTGTCGCGTCTGCGATGGGTTATTCCAGATCAGCCCGGTCGACCACATCCGTGCGGCAAACCGAAACGAAATCATTATACGTCTCGATCAGCGGATCGACAGCGAAATCTCCATCTTTCAGCCGCCGCAGGTTGTTGCCCAAGGTGGAGAGGAACCCCTCGACCATGCCCGGTTCGTCCAACGGAATCAGGCTCTTCGCCAACGAGCGGCCCACTTGGCCGGGCTCGCGCTGGTAGACTTGGTATCCCGTCTCGGTCAGCGCATTCAGCTCCGCCGTATTGAAGGTTTCGAAGAAAAAGTGCTGGGCCGCAAAGGCATAGACCGGCAGCTGGCAATCGAGGTTTCGACGCACCTCCTCGACATACTCCTCCTTCTTGGAGCGGGCGCGGCTGGAGCCCTTGTAGTCGAGAACGCGGAGCCTTTCCAACAGCCCCGTCTCGGCAAAAACCATATCCACCCGGTCGATCACCCCCATCAAGCGGACCTCGCCCAGATCAACCGCGGTCGCTCCGCCGAACGTTTGCTCGAACAAGGCCGGGAAGCGGTTTTCGGTCGCGCACGTGGCCACATCGTGGCGGACGATATTGAGCACCATCTCAAGAATCTTGGCGCGCTCGGCCGCCCACACGCCGGGATGCCCGAGCACCTCCGCATCCATCTTGCGCCCGGCAACCTTCCGCGCAAAGGCCACGTACTCGTCCTCCCGATTCGGATCGAACGTCGCCAACGGAATGGCATCGACGCCCGCGTCGGCGCGCTTCATCCATCCCCGATCGGATTTCACGGCCCAGTGGCGCGGCGCCCCGATGCCGGACTCGCCCAGCGCAATCGCGTTGTAGATTTCGTGCAGGATCGAATGGATCAAGCCGCCGCGCTCCATCGGATCGGGCGAATCGTCGGCCACGCGCGGATCGCGGATCCCGAAGACGCGCTCCAGCAAGAAGACATAGCGGCAGTGGGCCAGCGACTCCAACGCCGTTGGGCTCATCTCCTCCTGGCGGTCGAACCAAGCGCGAACCCGATCGCGCAGCGCGGGAACATGTCCGCAGAATGCGGACGGGGGGCGCTCGTCGACCGGCGTATCGAGGAACGCTGCGCGCTCGGCTTCGATGTTGAGCATGGCCACAACGTGCGTTGCGGGGAGCCGGGGAGCCGCCTGCGGCACGGGCATGGGATCGCAGACGGCTCGCCTGCCCGGCTGTACCGCGGCCTGCAGCGCCTCGTCCGGGGCGCGGCACAACGGGAGCGGAACGATGGGCAAAAAGGATTCTCCCGGCATCGGGGTCCGGTCTTCGGGGGCCAGCGGTTGCTGCGCCGAAAGATGGGCGGCGAACACGTGGCCGCCGTCCAAGGCCTGAATGCGCCATTGATCGTATGGAGCGATCCGGATTTCGCTGGAGGCGGGCCAACCCGCGAGGTTCCAGAGCTTGCGGTAGTATTCGCCCTCGCCCTTTTCGCCCCCCTCCTGGTCGACCGACTGGAACGAAAAAACCAACTGCTCGCGCGCCATGCCCAGCGCGGTCAGGAACATGACCGACTGCTGCTCGAACAACACGTCGGCCTGCGGCAGCGCCATCTTCGGCAACCACCCGCCCTGCTCCGCCATGTGGGCGCGGAGCGCTCGGCGCTCCGCATCGCTCAGCAAAGCGTCTTGCTGCGGCACGCCGGGAAACTCGCCCTCGTTGAGCCCGGCAAACAATACGAGGTCGAAATCGAGACCGACGGCATCGTGCGGATTCAAGATCCACACGCCCTGCTCGTGGCTATCGCGCGGCCGGATGGTGGCCTCCTCCAGCAGTTCTTCGAGCAGATCCACCAACTCGGAGAGCGGCAACGGGTGCGGGCCGAGGTTTTCCAACGACGCCACCACCGCCTTTAGTGCCTCGGCATTGAAATGGTCTTCGGGTTCGACGATTTTCTCCCGCAGCATTTCCAGCGCCTGCGCCCCGGAAACAGGTTGCTTGCCGGCCGCGCCATCCAGCAGCGGCGGGCGCTTCAGCAGGCGCTCGACCTCCCCTTCCCGGTCGTCGAACCGGATCGCCGGATTGCGGACGAGATCGATGAAGGCATCGCGGTCGGGGCGCAACGGGAAGGCGAGCCACGCAAAGAAGGCCTTGACGACCGGCGACGAAAGAACGGGACGGCCCCGCCGGAAAAAGTAGGGGATTTGAAAGCGGCCGAAAACATGCGGCACGATGTCCTGGACGGTGCCGATGTTGGGAACGACCAATGCGATGCGGTCGGGCTTCATCTCCTGCCGTTCGAGGGTCCAGCAGATGCGCCGCGCCAGATCCTCGATCTCGCCATAGGTTCCGGCGGAGCGGGAAAAGTTGAGCCGGACGGTATCGGCCAACTGGAGCACGCCGGCGCTGTCGACCGCCAGGGCATCGCCAAGATCCTCGGCCCAAACCGCCCACGGCGCCGCCATGATTTCGGTGCGGATCCGCTGCCCCAGCTTGTCGGCAACATCCTCGGCATGCGCGGGCGGCAGCGCCGACTCGACCCGCATTTTCATTTTATGATTCAGCGCAACGACGCACGCCTCCTCGAACGGGGTAAACCAGCGCACCGACTTGAAGTGGATCGATCGGGCGTCGCGCAGCAACGGCGGCCAGTTTTGGCGGTTGCCTTTCAGCAACCGGAGGAGGGCGAGATTGACGTCCAGTTGGTCGGCCAGGCCCTCCTGCTTTATGGTTGCGCGCCAAATGCTGACCAGCGTGCCGAGCTGATACAGCTTATGTTTGCGGGGGTGGTCGAGCAGCCAGTCGATGATGCGGACGGCTTGGTCCGGCAAGGAGGCGAGCTCCAACACCAGCCGGTCGAGCACGTCGCCGAGCGCATGGGCCGAAAGTTCCCCCAGCGCCCCCTCGCCCTGGAAATGGCCGATGGCGGTATCGACGACCTGCCGGCGCATGAGCAGTTGCCGCGCGGGATCCATCCGCTCGCCCTTCGCGGCGGCATAGGGGAGGCAGCACTTGCGCAGGCGGGCGAACGTCGTGTGGCACGAGGCATCGACCCAGCCATCCGCCAGCGCCCGCTCCTGCTGGAAGCGCCGCAACGACAGCTCGGTCGGGAAAACAATCAGATCTTTACCCACGAACCGGCTCCCGAAACGAATACATATGCAGCCTTGCGTTAAAGTTTTGCGATGAAGCGGGCGATGCGGACCATGGCCTCCTTGATCTCCTCGAGCGAGGTGGCGTAGGAACAGCGGATGAACCCTTCGCCGCAGGGGCCGAAAGCGGTACCGGGCACGCAGGCCACGTTTTGCTCGTCGAGCAGCTTGAGCGCAAACTCCTTCGAGGTCATGCCGAATTTGGAGACGTCGGCAAACGCATAGAACGCCCCCTCCGGGCGGATGCAGGGGATGCCCATCTCCTCGAAGGACGCATGGATGAAGTTCCGGCGTTTCTTGTATTCGCCTTTCATGTAGGCGATGTCGGTTTCGGCGTTCTTGAGCGCCTCGATGGAGGCCTCCTGGCTCAGGATCGGCGCGCAGAGCATGGTGTATTGATGGATCTTCATCATGGCATCCGTCAACTCGGGCGGTGCGCAGGTGAAGCCCATGCGCCATCCGGTCATGGCCCAGGCCTTCGAAAAGCCGTGCAGATAGATGGTGCGCTCCTTCATGCCGGGCACGGAGATGATGCTGAAGTGAGCGCGGTCGTAGGTCAGCTCGTCGTAGATCTCGTCGGTGAGCACGATGAGGTCGCGTTCAATGGCAAAGGCGGCGATCTCCTCGACGTCCTTCTTCGAGAGGATGGCGCCCGTTGGATTGTTGGGATAGTTCAACAACAACACCTTGCTCTTGGGGGTCGCGTATTGCTCCAACTCGGCGCGCGTCAGGCGGAACCCGTTTTCCTTCCGGGTCTGGATGGCGACGGGCACGCCATGGGCGAACTGGATGAGCGGATTGTACGAAACGTAGCTCGGCTCGTGGTAAATCACTTCGTCGCCCGGCTCGACCAAGGCGCGAATGGCCAGATCCAACCCCTCGGAAACCCCGACGGTCAAGAGCACTTCGTCCGCGGGACGGTAGCCGATCCCGGTCTTTTTCTCCACATACTGCGCGATTCCGCGACGCAGCGACAGCATCCCCAGATTGGAGGTGTAGGAGGTTGCGCCGCGATCGAGCGCCCGCACGGCCGCATCGCGGATATGCCACGGCGTCGAAAAATCCGGTTCGCCGATGCCCAGCGAAATGACATCTTCGCGGGTGCTGACGATCTCGAAAAAGTCGCGGATGCCGGACCGGGGAATGTTGCGGACGGTCTTGGCGATCTTGCTATGGAGAGACTTTGAGTCGTTCATCGTCCCCCCCTGCATGCATGATAATGCCGTTTTGCTTATAGGTCTTCATCATGAAATGCGTCGCGGTGGAGGTGACGCCGGTCATGGTGGCCAGCTTTTCGCTGACGAAGCTGAAGGCTTCGTGCATCGTGCGGCCCTTGATGAAAAGAAGCAGGTCGAACCCGCCGGACATGAGGAAGACGGACTCCACTTCCGGGAAGCGGCTGATCCGCGCGGCGATGCGGTCGAAGCCGCCTTCGCTCTCGGGCGTGACCTTGACCTCGATGACGGTGGTCACGAGCGATGCGTCGAGTTTTTCTTCGTTGACGATGGCCTGGTAGGCGCGGATGACGCCTTCTTTTTCAAATTCGGCAATCTGTTTCCTGACCTCATCGACCGAAATCCCCAGCATCTTGGCAAGGTTTTCCGGCGACTCGAGCGCATTCTGTTTCAGTAGGTTCAGCAGTTCATTCATGGCATCCACCCTTGGGTTGATTGATAAAAGCGTCGGATGTTAACGGTTTGGTCGGTGGCGACCAAACCAAAAAAAACGCCCCGTCGTTCGGGGCGTTGGCATCGTCGTCTCGGCAACGATTAGAAGTCGTATGCGATGTTGACTCCGCCCCAAAGTTTTTCTTTGGCTTCGTACATGGCTTTCGCACCGTTTTCGATCTGACCGCCGGCGAGGCAGGTGTAGGTCAGGTTGATGGAGGTGGTCAGGTTATCCATGATCTCGTAGCTTGCGCCGCCGTAGAAGTTGAAGTCGTTGAAGCCCTTATCGCGCGACTTGGTGGTTCCATCCGGATACTGTCCGAAATAGACGTCGTTGTAACGGGTGTTGCCCCAGCCTGCGGAAAATCCGGCTTCCACCGACAGATAGTCGCTGACCTGGTACGGAGCAACGAAATCGAACAGGATGTAGGTGCCGTCGACTTCCTTCACATCACCGAAGAAGGTAACCGAAGGAATGAAATAGTCCTGGAAGGTCAGCAGATGGGCCGCCGCAAACAGCTCAATCGTGGAATCCGAGGCCGAATCGCCGTTGCCCGGGAACTGGTAGCTGATGGCACCGACATCGAACGACATGTCGTTGAGGTTCAGCGGAAGCGTGTAGGCCAGCGAAAGGTCGATTTCGGAGAAATCGCCCTGGACGTTGTTGTAGCTAGATCCCAAGTCGTAGTTGGCCCAAATGTTGAAGCTGACATTGTATTGGGAAATCGTGAACTGCGGCTGGAAAACGAAGTCGTTATTCAATACCTGGCCACGCCATACATACGAAGAGACCAGCGCGGCTTCAACCGTCGCTTCGGCTTCCGACGCATCGTTTGCCGGAGCTTGGTTAACCATCAGGTTACCGCCTTGAGCACTTGCAAAACCGGCAGCAAAAATCGCCGCCAAACCAATAGTCGTTGTTTTTTTCATCCGAAGCATACCTCTCGTTTATCCGCCCTAAAAAAAATTACATCCATACCACGCCCATCGCGGTATTTTGCGAAAACTTGCGCCTAAGATTGCACTTGGCCCCCAGCGTTGCAAACCAATTCTCCGGCAATGTTGCCCGCGCTTCGCAGTTTCGCGAAAACGCAGCAAACACAGGCGATATCCGGCGGAACGGCTACTTTACCGCCGCGCCGGCACCGAGGTCGCCTTCGACCGTTACCAGCTTCAGGGCGTCGCCCTTCGAGGCGGCGAGCAACATGCCCTGCGACTCCACCCCGCGCAGCTTGGCGGGCTTGAGATTCGCCACCACCACGATGGTCTTCCCCACCAGTTCCTCGGGGGAATAGTGCAGGGCAATCCCGGCGACGAGTTGCCGCTTTTCATCGCCGAGGTCGATCTGGAGCTTGAGCAGCTTGTCGGCCCCTTCGATCTTTTCGGCTTCGAGCACCACCGCCGTTCTGAGCTTCACGTCCATGACCTGGTCGAAGGTGATCAAGCCATCCTTGGAGGGCTCTTCCTTTTTCTTCGGCGGTTGCTTCGGTTGCTTCGGCTTTGCGACGGGCTTTTCTTCCATCTTCTTCTCGACCTCGATGCGCGGGAAGAGCGCGCCCGGCTGGGCGATTTCGGCCCCGGGAACGAGCACGCCGAATTCGGTCAGCTTGCCGAGATGCGGTTTCGCATCGGCCATTCCCAGCGCGGTGCGAAGCGCCAGCATCTTTTCGGGCATCACCGGATAGAGCAGCGCCGCGCAGACGCGCAGGCATTCCGCCGCCGTGTAGAGGCAGTACGCCACTTCCGCCTCGGTACCTTCCTGCTTGGCGAGGCTCCAGGGCGCGCGCTCCTGCAGGAATACATTGATTTTGCGGACGACGGACATCACGGCGCCCACGGAAGCATCCAGCTTCATTTCGCTGATCATGCCGCCCATTTCATCGGCCACCGCCACGGCTTCCTTCCACAGCGCATCTTCGAGCGCGGAGTCGAACCCGTCCGCGTTGACGGCGGGGATCTTGCCGTCGCAATAGCGCGCGATCATGTTGAGCACGCGGTTGGCGACGTTGCCGAGATCGTTGGCGAGGTCGGAGTTGTAGCGCTTCACGAACGCCTCTTCCGTAAAGGAGGCATCCTGGCCGAGGGTCATTTCGGCGATAAGGAAATAGCGGAAGGCATCGACGCCGAAGTTGTCGATCATGTCCATCGGGTTGACGACGTTGCCGAGCGACTTGCTCATTTTGGTGCGGCCGGTCAGCCACCATCCGTGGGCGAAGATGGATTTGGGCATTTCGAGGCCCATTGCCTTGAGCATGGTGGGCCAGTAGACGGTATGCGTGGTCAGGATATCCTTGCCGATCAGGTGGCAGGAGCACGGCCACCACTTGCGGAACCGATCCTCGTCCGACTTGTAGCCGATCGCGGAAATATAGTTGATCAGCGCGTCGAACCAGACATAGGTCACGAAATCATCGTCGAACGGGAGATCGATGCCCCAGGCCAGGCGCGATTTCGGGCGCGAGATGCAGAGATCCTGCAGCTCCTTGTTTTTCAGGAAGCCGAGCGTCTCGTTGGCGCGGAAGGAGGGCAGGATGAAATCCGGGTTGCTTTCGATGTAGTCGATCAGCCAGTCCTGGTATTTGCTCATGCGGAAAAAATAGTTGGACTCGATGATCTTGTCGACCGGGCGGCTGCACTCGGGGCAGTTGCCGTCGACCAAATCTTTTTCGGTGAAGAAGCGTTCGCAGCCGACGCAATACCAGCCCTCGTATTCGGCCTTGTAGATCTCGTCGCGATCATACAGCTCCTGCAGGGTCTGCTGGACGATGGTCTTGTGGCGCGGCTCGGTGGTCCGGATGAAATCGTCGTGCTGGATTTCGAGGCGCTTCCACAGCTCCTGGAAACGGACGACGGTTTGGTCGCACTGCTCCTGCGGGGTGATGCCGTTGGCATCGGCCGCCTGCTGGACCTTCTGGCCATGCTCGTCGGTGCCCGTCAGAAAATGGGTCGGCACCCCGAGCAGGCGATGGTAGCTGGCCAGCACGTCGGCCAAAATGGTGGTATAGGAATGGCCGATATGCGGTTTGTCGTTCACATAGTAGATCGGCGTGGTTACATAATACTTAACTGGTTTTTCCGACATGGGATTATTCCTAATCGCTAGTGTTTAAAAGCAAACCGCAGAATATTGAACATGCAACGGCGAATGTCGAAGGTTTTTACTTCGGAGTTGGATTGCCCACGAATCCTGTGCCAAAGTCGGCGGCATGAAATTCAGACCCTGCATAGATTTGCACAACGGAAAAGTGAAACAGATCGTCGGCGGATCGCTGACCGACGGCGCCGAACCGGAAACCAACTTTGTCTCCGAAAAGCCGCCGGCCTGGTATGCCGCGCTTTACAAAAAAGACGGCCTGACGGGCGGACACGTCATCAAGCTGGGCCCCGACAACGATGCGGCGGCGCGCGAGGCCCTTGCTGCCTGGCCCGGCGGCCTGCAGGTCGGCGGCGGCATTACCGCCGACAATGCCCGGGAATGGCTCGATGCGGGCGCGGCCCAGGTGATTGTGACCTCCTACATTTTCCGGAACGGACAGATCGACGAACCCCGGCTTTCCAAACTGGTGGCGGCGGCGGGGCGCGACCGCCTGGTGCTCGACCTGAGTTGCCGCAAGAAGGCGGGCCAATTCCACGTGGTGACCGACCGCTGGCAAACCTTCACCGAAACCCTCGTCGACGCGCAGGCGCTGCGGCAACTCTCGGAGTGCTGCTGCGAATTCCTCGTCCACGGCGTGGATGTGGAAGGCAAGCAACAGGGCATGGATGAAGAACTGATCGCGCTGCTGGCCGAACATTCCCCCATCCCCTGCGTCTATGCCGGCGGGGTCCGCAACTTCGCCGACCTCGAAAAGCTCGCCCAAGCCGGACGGGGCCGGATCGACGTCACCGTCGGCTCGGCGCTCGACCTTTTCGGCGGCTCCCTGCCCTATCGGGACGTGGTGGAGTTTTGCAAATAGCGTGACCGGAATGGGAGGTGTGGCACGGAGTTGAGTTCCCGTCTCTCCGAACGAGCCCGTCTTCCAAGTGCACTGCGCGCTCGCTTCGCGAAGCGCGCGCCACAGCACACCGCTTCCGCCGTATACCCAGGCAAACCCAGCACAGTGAGGCACGGGCTTCGCGCAGCGAGCCCGTCTTCCGGATCCAGTGCGCGCTCGCTTCGCGAAGCGCGCGCCACAATACGCAGGGTTCACCCCACAACCAGTCTCGCGAGATACGCATCCGCCTCGGGGCTGTTTTCCTCCGGCGCCCAGCGGGCGAACTCCTTATCGGTCGCCGCGTCGTAGGGGCCGGGCTTCACCTCGAACACAACGGTGTCGGCCTCAAGAGCGGCGAAACTATGCCAGATGCCGCCGTCGGTATCGATGCCGACCTCGTCCGCCCCCGCCGCGAGCACGAACGTCTCCGCAACCTCGCCCGCATCGTCGAACGCGAAATAGCGAATCGATCCGGCAAGCACGACGATGCTTTCGGCGCGATGGTCGGCGTGGCGGTGCGGCCGGATATAGCTGCCGGGCTGGAGCGTATTGAGCATCCGTTGCAACAGGTCGCCGCCCTGTTTGTGCAACGGGCGGATGATGCGCCCGCGCGGGCTCTTGCGCGATGCTTCCACCCCCGACAAAAGCAATGCTTGATCGATTCGGGTCAACGGGGTTTCGGGCGCAGGCAACGCCATGGGATGGGGATTCTCGGACACCGCAATCTCCTGTTTGCAAAAAAAAGCCGCCGCGGAACCCCGGGCGGCTTGTTGCTTCGATTCCTTTCGGGATCGACTAGAACGCGTATGACAGGCCGGCGAGAACCGTTAGGTCATTGTGTTCGACTACGCCGGCGGCGGGGCTGTTGTCGTACTCATCGCGAAGCTCAACGAACATGGCGATATCTTCGTAGACCGTGCTGCGCACACCCGTCACCAGCAGTCCGTTGTTGTCGACATCCACGTCGTCCATATTGGCGGTGTATTCGAGGTTGAGGTAGTAGGTCGACTTATCCGTGATCTTCCATAGGTAGTTGAGGGCCGCGCGATATTCCCCGTAGGTGTCTTCGCCCG
Source organism: Pontiella sp. (assembly GCF_041622395.1). Taxonomy (NCBI): domain Bacteria; kingdom Pseudomonadati; phylum Kiritimatiellota; class Kiritimatiellia; order Kiritimatiellales; family Pontiellaceae; genus Pontiella; species Pontiella sp. The sequence goes on from NZ_JBFJYW010000068.1 coordinate 10,037, forward strand.
AGGAAACGCGCTCGTAGACATAGTTCAAGCCGATCGAGGCATCGAGTTTCATGTTTTCCTCGTTAATGAAATAATAACCGAGGTTCGGACCAAGCTTCAGCCGGGTACGGATCTTTTTCATATCATCGTAGTAACCTTCACCGAAGACGCCGCCAAAGAAGTTCTTGCCCCCGAACTTATAGCGGTATTGGCTTTGGCCGCGTGCCTGTCCCTCGGTTTGCTGCTTCTCTGGATTGGGATCCGCTTCCGTAGGGGTAGCCGTTTTACCATATTCAGCATAGAGCGAGCTGACGATATCGTATGTTTCCGAGTAGCGGTCACCCTTGAGATTCATGGTGTAAAGCGACTTTTGGGTGTTGCCGTCTCTATAAGTCGCTCCCAACGCAATACTCCGCTCCCACTTCACGGTCGGAGCCGCGTCCTCTGCCGCTTCCTGTGCCACGCCGGCCAGAGGCATTGCAACCAATGCGCCCAACAATACGTTAGTAAACACCTTCATATTCATCTCCTTATATGGGGTTAATTCCTTCGCGCAGTTTATGGAAGTGCTTTGCCTGGAAGCAACCCTATATTTAAACCGAAACTTGAAACTTGAAACTTGAAACCAAGCCTTCAAAATCCCGGCATTTACGGAGGACTCTATGAACGACTATACCTATACCCCAACGCTCCAGCACACCGGTAGCCCAACCCCCTATCGACGGATCACCACCGACGGCGTCCGCATCGGGCAATTCAACGGCAAAGAGGTGCTGATCGTGGAACCCGAAGTCCTCGAACGGCTGGCCTACGAGGCCTTCCACGACGTCTCCTTCTTCCTGCGCCCGGGCCACATGGCGCAGGTCGCCAACATCCTCGACGACCCCGAGGCCAGCGAAAACGACCGCTTCGTCGCCAAGGCCTTTCTGGAAAACTCGATCATCGCCGCCTACGGCGAACTGCCCACCTGCCAGGACACCGGCACCGCCATCGTGACCGGCACCAAGGGCGCACACGTCTGGACCGACTTCGACGAGAAGGAAGCGCTCTCCAACGGCATCCACCGCTGCTTCCAGGAATTCAACCTACGCTATTCCCAGATCGCCCCGCTCGCGATGTTCCAAGAAAAGAACACCGGCAACAACCTGCCTGCGCAAATCGATATCTACACCGAACCGGGCCTCGCCTACGAGCTGACCTTCGTCGCCAAGGGCGGCGGATCGGCCAACAAAAGCTATCTCTATCAAAAAACCAAGTCGTTGCTGACCGAGGAAAACCTCGCGGCGTTCCTCCAGGCCGAACTCTTCAACATCGGCACCGCCGCCTGCCCGCCCTACCACCTCGCCGTCGTGATCGGCGGCACCTCCGCCGAGGCCACCATGAAATATGTCAAGCTCGCCTCCATCGGCGCGCTCGACGACCTGCCCACCACGGGCGATGCATCCGGCCGCGCCTTCCGCGACCTCGACTGGGAAGCGCGCGTCATGCAAATGGCGCAGGACTCCAAGATCGGCGCCCAGTTCGGCGGCAAATACTTCTGCCACGACGTACGCGTGATCCGCATGCCGCGCCACGCGGCCTCCTGCCCCGTCGGCCTCGGCGTCTCCTGCTCGGCCGACCGCAACATCAAGGCCAAGATCACCCGCGACGGCGTCTTCCTCGAACAGCTCGAACACGACCCGGCCAAATACGCCCCCGCGAACCTCGGCAAGGAGGCCGACGAAGCCCCCGTCGTCGACCTCAACCGCCCGATGGACGAGATCCTCGCCGACCTTTCGCAATATCCCGTCTGCACCCGCCTGCGGCTCAACGGCACGCTGATCGTTGCGCGCGACATCGCCCACGCGAAGATCCAGGAAATGCTCGACCGCGGCGAACCGATGCCGGACTACCTCAAGAACCACCCGGTCTACTATGCCGGCCCGGCCAAAACCCCGAAAGGCAAGCCCTCCGGCTCGTTCGGCCCCACCACCGCCCAGCGAATGGATCCGTATGTCGAAGCCTTCCAAGCCCACCGCGGCTCGATGATCATGCTCGCCAAAGGCAACCGCGGCCAAAACGTCATCGACGCCTGCCAAAAGCACGGCGGCTTCTATCTGGGCTCCATCGGCGGTCCCGCCGCCCTGCTCGCCGAAAAAAACATCAAAAAAGTCGAAGTGGTCGACTTCGAGGAACTCGGCATGGAAGCCGTCCGCAAGATCGAGGTCGTCGATTTCCCCGCCGTCATCCTCACCGACGACAAGGGCCACGACTTCTTCGCCGAGATTTTGCGGGGAAACAAATAAACGGCGACTTCGGCAACGCGGTGATTCCGTCCACAAGGCCGCTTGCCATCGCTGAGTCGGTCATCCGCCACCAGCTTCCGGGTTTTTGAAATCATGGTTTCGGGCGCGCCGTTGCTCAGATGCAGGTTGAAGAAGTTGTCCAGCCCCGCCGCCCCCGAGGGAGCCGGAGTTGATCAGCACCCTATTTCTCCATTCCGGGGCCGCTTTCGGCCCGCAGGGGGTACATGCGTTCGGCCACTTCGCGACAGGCTTTCACCATTTCCGGATAGGGCGTATCCGCGATATCCACAAACCCGATGCGATAGTTCTCGCCATCGCCCCGCCCCGTCAGCGGCTGATCTGAAAACTTGAACCAATGTGCGCCAACGATGAGCGGGTTCTTCACCGCCTCCGTGACATAGTTTGAAAACAGATCCGAGGCATGTTGAATATCCATCCCGCAACAGAGGCCGCATCCCCACATGCCACGCTCGTTCAACGTTCCAAAATGGAATTCACCGATCATGATCGGCGCATTGAATCCGTCCGGCGGCACAAAGCGATCCGGCGTGTAATCATAAAAATTTATACTGACCACATCCGCATAAGCGGAGCAGATTTTGAGGGCCGTCCGATTGGCGGTGTGATTGATGCGACTGCCCAGATAAAGTTTATTCGGCGCATGCTCGCGCATGGCATCCCGGCAGGTTTCATAATAGCGGTGATACCACGCCTCGCTGAACGCAAGCAGATCCGTCTCTCGCGCCTCGGCCCATTTGCCGGAGACCGGAGCAAGCGCGGTCCATTCTGTAAAATCCGATTTCCAGGCGGCATTGAGTTTTTCAACCGTTTCATACTTCACCATGAGACGACGGATGAATTCCTGGCGGCTGGCGCAGGACGCCTCGGAAAGGAGCGCCTTATGGGCGGGCGTTTTCGCGTGGGAAAACGGCAATTCATTTTCAATAAAATATCCAATGCACCAGGGATCGTTCGCCTCCTGCTCAAACCGGGCAACCGCGTCAAAGGTCAGTGCGCGATAATCGGGATGGAAAACATCGGGCAGAGAACGGTGCGCGTTACCATCGGGTTCATGCATCGACGGCCGTCTGTAGTGGCAGGCAACCGTATAGGGCGTTTTCTTCATCAGATAAAAGGAAGGGGAACTCCAGTTCCCTAACGTATTCATGCCCCAGACCTGTAGCCGGCGGTGTGTGAACTCGCCACTGGCTTGCTCCCAATCCTTCCCGTATTTCCGAATCAGATTGGCGCTGCGCGGATTCCAGTTTCCGATTCCGGGGGTTACGGTTTTCCCCAGTTTATGATTAAAGCCGGTCGCTCCGATCGACCAGAACGGCCACCCCTCCGGATCGATCAGCCACCATTTCCCAGCGTTCTCCAAGGTCTGGAAATGGCCGGTCGCCTTCGCACGGAACCCAGCCGTCCAGCCACCGTAAACACTGCGGTTTTCCAACGTCGGGAACCGGTCCAGCCACGCTTCTTCCGATGCCAGCCGCTCGGCAAAATCAGCATCGGATTTAATTTTAAACTTCCAATCCCGATTCCGGTTCTGACCATAGGCATCC
>NZ_JBFJYW010000069.1:0-13857 GCF_041622395.1 Pontiella sp.
CGCCGCCGTCTTGCCGACGCCGCCCTTGTTGCTATAGCACGAAATGATTTTCATGGTTGTCCCTATTTTTTTTACGACCGTGGCTTGAACGGAACGAGGAGGACGGACGGATTTTTGCCGCGCCGACTCACGCCGATTCCCCGCCTGTTTTAGCGGCGAACCGTTTGTTGAATGCCTGCCGGGTTTGCCGGTTGGCGAATCCCGCGAGCCCGGCTTCGACCTCGCCGCGCGCCTGGAGCTGGAGCTGGTAGAGGGTGGCAACCAGGGCGCCGATGCTTTCGGCCAGCCGAAGCCCCTTCTTTCCGCGGATGGGATGTTGCCCGGCGAACTCGGCGAGCGAATGGCGCTGGACGGAATAGTCGTTGAATCGCCCGAGCACATCCTGCAGGCCTTTCAGCGGCTTCAGCAGCGACTTGCCGGCGTTGTCCGGAAACAGCGGCAGGAAGAACTCCATCAGGTAGCGCAGCTTTTTGCACTGGATGCGCAATTCGTGCACCGTGGCGTCCGGGGTTTCGGCATCGATCGTTTTACCGATGGCGACCACCTTCCGATAGTGCTTCAAAATGAGCCGTTGCGCATAGTGGAGGGTCGGCTCGTCCGCTGCGGGCCCCTTCCCCATCGGCCCCGATAGCGCCTTCATCCGCGGGCCGTATTTCGCGCAACGGAAAAGCGCGTGCACCTGCTCCAGCGCCTCTCGCCGCTCCGCCTCAAGCACACCGAACATGAGGTCCAGTCCGGCGTGCATGGTTTGCGGCACCATGGCATAGTAGCCGCTGCGCCCCAGCAGATAGACGTCGAGATCGCGCAGGCGGTTGGTCTGTTTCATGATGTCGGCCAGCTCGGCCTTCATCCGCCGGGCATCGCCGTCGGCATAGACGCCCTTGAACAGGCTCAACAGCGACCGCACCCGGCGCAGGCTGACGCGGTAGTCGTGCAGAAACTCGGTATCGAGGTCCTCGACGAGGCCCGGTTCGTTCTTGCGGGCCACGTCCAGAAACGTGCGGACGATGGCGCCGGCACTGTCGAAAACCGGGGCATTCCCATCGAGGGGAATCGCGGGTCGCGATTCGTAAAGCGCCCGCCGAAGGCCCAGCAGCGGATAATAATCGACCTGTTCGGCCACCGAGAATCCATCGGCCACCACCGCCTGTTCCAGCCGCGCACGATCGCCGGCATATCCGCGCAAGGGATGGATCGTCATCCATGTCGCGCGTTTGCCGCCTTTTTTCAGAACGGAAACCGTCGCGCGGACGACCGTCTTGCCGGAGTCATCCAGAACCGCAACCCGGCTCTGCGTGAGTTCGATTTCGCAAACGGGAAGAAAGGCGCGGAGGGCGGACCTTTCCAGCAGCGGCCCGCCGACCTCGCCGCCGTTGAGCTCGGCGGCAAATTTCCAGCCGGCGGCGCGCTCCTGCTCCGCCACCGCGCCGGAAGGCAGATCGAGCAAAAGCACGCGGTCCTTTAGCTGAAGAAGAACCTGCCCGGCCCGGCGCAGATGGCCGTCGAAGCTATCCAGCAAGGCGCCCCGGAAGGCGGTTTCCGAAAGCGGCGCAACGGCGTATCCGCCCGGCAACCCCTTCGCGATCCGCCCCGCCCGAAACGAGCCCGTGCGGCAATAACTGGAGAGTGGCAACATGACCCTGAGTATAATGATTACGAAGCATCCCGCAAGCAATGCGGTTGACCGCTTGCCCGAAGCTCTTTAGAGTCTTTCCATCACGGAGGCCATACCATGAAGACGAATCTGTTCGACGATGCGATGCGGCGACTCGATACCGCCATCAAACACACGGATCTCAACGAGGAAATCGCCCTGCGGGTCGGAACGCCCAAATCCTGTCTCGAGGTCTCCGTGCCGGTGCGGCGCGACGACGGCTCCCTTTCGTTCTTCCGGGGCTACCGCGTGCGGCACGACGACACGCGCGGCCCCACCAAGGGCGGCCTGCGCTACCACCCGAGCGTGACGCTCGACGAGGTGAAGTCGCTCGCGTTCTGGATGACCTTCAAGTGCGCCGTGGTCGGCGTCCCGTTCGGCGGCGCCAAGGGCGGCATCTCGGTCGATGCGAAATCGCTGAGCCCGATGGAGCTGGAGCGGCTGAGCCGCGGCTACATCCGCCTGGTCGCCGACTTCATCGGCCCGGACGTGGACATCCCCGCGCCGGACATGTACACCAACGAGCGCATCATGGGCTGGATGATGGACGAATATTCCACCATTCGCCGCCAACACGTTCCGGCGGTCATCACGGGCAAGCCCGTCAGCATGGGCGGCAGCGTGGGCCGCGCCGACGCCACCGGGCGCGGCGCCTACTATTGCGCCCGCGAACTCGCCGGCAAGCTCGGCATGGACCCGGCCGCCACGACCATCGCCGTCCAGGGGTTCGGCAATGCCGGGCAGCACGTGGCCCGCCTGCTGCACAAGGACGGCTACCGCATCGTCGCCGTCAGCGATTCCCAGGGCGCGATCTACCGCCCCGAGGGGTTCGACATCCCCAGCCTCATCCGCACCAAGGAAGAGACGCGCCATGTGCAGGCGGTCTATTGCGACGGCGCGCTTTGCCATTCCAGCAATGCCGCCAACATGACCAATGCGGAACTGCTGGAACTCGATGTCGACATCCTGATCCCCGCCGCGCTCGAAAACCAGATCACCGCCGAAAATGCCGCGCGCATCAAGGCCCGGCACATCATCGAAGTCGCCAACGGCCCGATCAGCTCCGAGGCCGACGAAATCCTCAACGCCAACAACATCGGGGTGGTGCCCGACATCCTCGCCAATGCGGGCGGCGTAACGGTCAGCTATTTCGAGTGGCTGCAAAACCGCTCCGGCCAGTACTGGGAGTTGCAAGAGGTCCACCAAAAACTACAGGCGATCATGGCGCGCGAGTTCCACCGGATCTACGATCTGCACCTGGCGATCGGAACCGACATGCGCACCGCCGCCTATGTCCACGCCATCAAGCGCATCGGCGAAACGATGGAAGCCAAGGGCACCCGCGCCTACTTCGCGAACGGGTCCCGCTAGGCTTAATCCAGCGCGGCGAGGATGTCCTGCTCGCAGGCGGCGAGGATTTGGCGGAAGGCTTCGTTGTAGGCGCGGATCAGGTCCTCGGCGGTCCCGGAGGCAATGTCCACTTCGCGCCGGTAACCGTTCGACATCAGGATGCCGACATCGGCGGCCTTCTCGTCGAAAAGCGAGACCTTGATGCGAAGCACGGCCTTGCCGCTCGCCACGTCGCCATAGAAATCCATCACCGTGGCCACCAGCCGGTGGCTCATCCCCCGCCGCTCCACCACGGAGACGTGCTCGAAGATCCCGCTGTCGGCAAGCCAGCCGTAGAACCCGTTGCGGAAGTTTTCGGAGGGCGACATCAGCAGCTCCGCGTAGTAGCCGGTGCTGAACTCGACCTCGTTCTCCCGCAGGATCAGGTTGCGGATGTTGTAGGGCGGCAGCACGTGGACCGACTCGATCCAGAGCTTCCCCGCCCGCGCCGTCTCCAACGGCGCCGCGTCGCGCTTGGCCTCGATCATGTAGGTCTTGATATCCAGGTTTTTATGCCAGAGCTTCACGCACCCGGAAACGAGTAAAACGGAGGCGGCCAACGCCGGCAGCAGAACGATTCGTTGCATTTTCATTGTTTCTTCCCTCCAAGGCTTGGGTTTTGGTCGGGCGGCTCGGAAAGCAACATGCCGGGATAGCGCTTGAGCATGCGGACGAGTTCGCGCGCATCGTCGGTGATGTAGCGCAGGTTCGAGAGAATCTGCTCGATGTCGCGATCGGACGAGCCGATCATTTCCTGCAGCTGGCCGGTGGTTTCCTTCAGGTCGGTCGTCATCGTCGGCAGGTCGGCCGACGCCTGGCGGAAGTTCTGCGCCACTTCGCCGGAAACCTGGGCGGCATTGCCGGTGATCTCTTCGATATGCGCGATGGAGACATTCAGGTTGCTGGTGAACGATTCGATGTGGCCGCCGATCAGGGCGAGGTCGACCGTATCGAGCTGGGCCGCCATGCGCTCGAGCGAACGGCTGAGCAGGCTCAAGGTGGACGGGGTCGACGGAATGTAGGTGTATTCCGGCTCCCAGTCGATCTCCAGCGGATCGGCGACGGCGTCGGGGAAGATGTCGGCCTCCAGAAACGAAAGCCCGGTAATGCCCTGGGGCACCAGCTTGAGGCGCAACCCCCTCGCCACCTGCTCGTCCACCCGCCCTTTGAACGTATCGGACTCCAGCTTGATGGCGTTTTCGTCGAGCGCCACGCGGATCATGACATACATGCGGGACGTATCGTAGACCGAGGAGACAATCGCGATCGCGCTGACGTTGCCGACCTTCACGCCGCGCAGCTTGAACGGGGTGCCCACCTCGATGCCCTGCACCGATTCGTCGACATAGGTTTCAATGAAATTGCTGGGCGAACGCAGCGCATCCGAACCAAGCAACGCAATGCCGATCAATCCGAGCGCGGTGGCCGCCAGCACAAAAAGGCCGATCGCGAAATAGTGTGGTTTAGTGCTCATTGGAGCCTCCCTTTCGGTTGAAAAAGTTTCCGACCCAACGGTGGGTAGCGCCTTCGCGCAGCTCGTCCGGCTTGCCCGCGGCAATGATTTTCTTGGTCCGCGCATCGAGCATGATGACGCGGTCGGCGATCTTGTAGATGCTCGGCAGCTCGTGGGTGACGATGACGAAGGTGATGCCCAGCGAGCGCGACAACCGGAGGATCAGCTCGTCGAGATCGTCGGCGCTCACGGGATCGAGCCCGGCCGAGGGTTCGTCGAGGAAGAGGATTTCCGGGTCGAGCGCCATGGCCCGCGCAATGGCGGCGCGCTTTTTCATGCCGCCGCTGATTTCGGACGGCATCAGGTCGGCAGACTCGGCCAGGCCAACGAGGCTCAGCTTCATCCGGGCAATCAGCTCGCGCGCCTTTTTGTCGAGCCGGGTAAACTCCTCCAGCGGGAGGCAGATGTTTTCCAGTAGCGTCATCGAACCGAACAGCGCTCCGCTTTGGTACATGACGCCGAAACGGCGGATCAGCGCATCGCGCTCGGCCCCTTCGGCGGTCACGATGCTGGCGTCGCCGATTCGGATGTCGCCGGCCGACGGGCGGTACAGCCCGATCATGTGCTTGAGCAGGGTCGACTTCCCGCAGCCCGACCCGCCGAGAATCACGAAGATCTCGCCGCGGGCGACCTCGAACGACAAGTCGTCGAGCACCAGCCGCTCGCCATAGCGTGCGGTCATGTTTTCGACTCGGATAATCGCTTCCCGCATGATTTAAATTCCCAAGTAGAAGAAGAGGACGGCGAAGATGCCGTCGGCGATGACGATCAGGGTGATGGAGCTGACGACGGCGCGGGTGGCGGAGCGGCCGACGGCGCTGGCGCCCTCGCCCGTACGCAGGCCGCAATTGCAACCGGCGGCGGCGATCAGCAAACCGAAGACCAACGCCTTGGCCAGCCCGCCGAGATAGTCCGCCGTCGCAACGGCGCCGAGCAGGCGGTTGACGTAGGTGACCATCGGAAACTGGAGGCCGACCATCACGACCGCGCCGCCCAGGAAGCCGGCGATGTTGGTCAGCACGGCCAGCAGCGGCGTCGTGAGCGTGGCGGCGAGCACGCGGGGGATGACGAGGAAGCGGACCGGATCGAGCCCCATGGTGGTGAGCGCATCGATCTCTTCGTTAACCTTCATGGTGCCCAGCTCCGCCGCAAAAGCCGAGCCCGTGCGCCCGGCCACGATGATCGCCGTGATCAGCGGCCCCAGCTCGCGCGTCACGGAGATGCCGACAAAATCGGCGATGTAGATTTCGGCGCCGAACTGCTTCATCAGCACCGCGCCCTGGAACGCCATGATCAGGCCGACGAGAAAACCGAGCATGATGATGATCGGCAATGCCTGCGGGCCGCTCGCCTCGGTCACCAGCAGGAAATCCTTGGCCCGCAGGCTACGTGGATGCAACAGCGCCTTGGCCAGGCCGACCGTCAACTCGCCGGCGAAGGCCACGTGCTCCTTCAGCCCGATGAGCGTCGTCCAAAAGGTCTTTCCGATCTGTACGACCAGATCGCCGGTTCTTTTGGGCGGGGGCTTTTCGGAAGCCAAAATCCGCTCGACCGGGTAGAGGGAGAGCAATCCGGCAACTTCTTCGGACAGCCCGTTGAATTCGAGATGGGCGGCCAGCCTGCGGGCGGTTTGGCGGATGCATACGAGCAGGCCGGTTCCGGCGCCATCGCAGTATTGGATGCCGGACCCATCCACGACAATGGCCTCGATCCCTTTGTGGCCGAGCAGGCGGTGCACCACGGGCCAGAGCCGGGCCACCGATGCGGCATCAAGCCGCCCGGCGATCGATAGCTTCAGCAGGCGGCCGGTCAGACCGCCCTCGCACGTTGCCCTGCCGCTGGAAGCATGTTTTTTCATGCCTAATGATTATGGTTGCCGATGTGTTCCGTGCAAAAGCATTTACCGCAGGTGGAGCAGTAGCGGAAGTGGACCGAGGCGTCGTCCTGGTCGGTCACGCCGCAGGTGGCGCAGACGTGCAAGGCCTGGCGTTCAACCTTCCGGGTTTCCGCCACGAACGATTGGCGCCGCTTCTCGGCCTTGAAGCCGTTGAAGAAGGCCTTGCCGAAAAAGAGCAGGTAGTTGCCGAGCGCCGCCACGATGCTCAGGCGGGTCCCCGGGTCCCCGGAAAACAGCAAAATCAAATAGGAGGCAATCGTCAACCAGCCCAACCATTTGACCTTGACCGGAAGAATGAAAAAGAGACGGAGCTCGAAGTTCGGGAACAGGGTCGCGAACGCCAGAAAAACGCACCCCAGAAAAAAGATGTTGGTGATGATCGCCCCGGGATTGACGAACGCCATCGCCACCGTCAGCAAATAGCCGCACAGGACAAACAGGTTGAAACGGAAGGCTCCCCACCGTTCCTCCAGAGCGTTGCCCATCAGATAGAAGATATAGAAGGCGAAAAAGAGCCAGATCGGGCTGAGCGTCTTCGGGATCATCATGAACGACAGCAACCGCCACCATTGGCCGAGATCCACCACGCCGCTGCCATATAGAATGAAGTCCGTCAGGACGGCGCGCCCCGACATCAGCAAGGCCACCCCCAGAAGCTGGATGCCGATGAGGTAGATCGTCAGGTTGGGGATCGCCCACGAGCCGAAACGCTTTTCAAGTTTTGAAATCAAATCCATGGTCCGGACGGTAATGAAAACCGGGCAGGGTTGAAAGTGCGGAATCACTTAAATCCGCCAAACGGGCGGCCGCCAAGCAAGACGGCCACCCGTTTCCGGGTGGCCGCACGCGAGCCATTGAAAAAGTCAATCTATTTCGCCGCAGCCTTGGTGCCATCGGCAATCAGCTGCTGAATATGCTTCACGTAGGCTTCGGGGCCGCCGTCGCGATAGCCGGTCTTGGCGACGATTTCGCCCTCCGGACTCAGCAAAAAGACCGTCGGGAAGCCGCGCACCCCGTATTTCTTGGCCAGCTCGTTGTTTTGCTTGATCAGCGCCTCGCTTTGGTTCGATTTGTCGCGCGGGAAATCGGCCAGCACGAGCACGAGGTTTTCCTTGGCGTAGGCTTTGAATTCATCCTTGGAGAAGACTTCCTTATCGAGTTTCACGCACCAGCCGCACCAATCGGAACCGCTGAAATCCACCAGAATATGATGTTTCTTTTCCTTGGCCACTTCCTTGGCCTTTTCGAAATCCGTCATCCAACCTTCGGAAGCGAACGCTCCCGAGCCAATCGCCGCCACCGCCAATACCGTCAACCATTTGATCATGTTGCCCTCCTAGGGGGTTAATATTTTTATATGAAACAAGAGATAACAATAATAGCGACAGCGTGCCGGCAAATAAGTTCACTGTGGAAACAAAAAAAAGCCGCCCCGGAGGGCGGCTTCCTGAAACCAATCTGAACGCAGATTAGTTGACGCCAATGGCGTTGAGGTCTTCGAAGGCCTGCTTGACGCGCGCGACGAGACCTTCCTGGCCCTTGCGCAACCAAACGCGCGGGTCGTAGAATTTCTTGTTCGGCTTGTCATCGCCTTCCGGGTTGCCGAGCTGCCCCTGGAGGTAGCCTTCGTTGGCTTTGTAGAAGTTGAGGATGCCTTCCCAAGTGGCCCACTGCGTGTCGGTGTCGATGTTCATCTTGATGACGCCGTATCCGATCGACTCTTCGATTTCGGCCGGGGAGGAACCGGAACCGCCGTGGAACACGAAGTTCAGCGGGGAAGCGGTGGCGGTGGCGAACTTTTCGGCCACATAGGCCTGGGAGTCGCGCAGGATGGTCGGAGTCAGCTTGACGTTGCCCGGCTTGTATACGCCGTGCACGTTGCCGAAGGAGGCCGCGATGGTGAAGTTCGGGCTGATGGCGATCATCTTTTCGTAGGCATAGGCCACATCCTGCGGCTGGGTGTAGAGCAAGGAATGGTCCATGTCGGTGTTGTCGACGCCGTCTTCTTCGCCGCCGGTGCACCCGAGTTCGATTTCGAGGGTCATGCCCATCTTGGACATGCGCTCGAGATACTTGCAGGAGATTTCGACGTTTTCTTCGAGGGATTCTTCGGAGAGGTCGAGCATGTGGGAAGAGAAGAGCGGACGGCCCTTTTCTGCAAACATTTTTTCACCGGCGTCGAGCAGAGCATCGATCCAGGGAAGGAGTTTCTTGGCGGCGTGGTCGGTGTGGAGGATGACCGGAACGCCATAGGCTTCGGCCATCATGTGTACGTGCTGGGCGCCGGAAATCGCGCCGAGAACCGCGCCGTTGGCCGGGCATCCCTTGCCGGCGCTGAAGGCTGCGCCGCCGTTGGAGAACTGGATGATTACGGGGGAGTTGACCGCCGCGGCGGCTTCGAGGACGCCGTTGATGGAGTCGGTACCGACTACGTTAACGGCGGGCAGGGCGAATTTGTTTTCCTTGGCAATCTGGAAAACCTTGGCGACGTCGTCACCAAACAGAACACCGGGTTTTACAGCATCAAGAACCTTAGTCGACATGATATTACCTTCCTGGTTTTGGGTTGGGTTATTCATTAAAGCCAATGTATTTGGCAAAAATTCGCGGGAACTATACCAGTAAACAGCCCGGGGTCAATGCCGGGGGCGGGAGAATTGGGGAATAGAAAAAAGCCTTGAGCGGAATGTTCCGCAACATCGGCAAGAAACTCGCCATCGCTCCGAACGACCGCGAATCCGGCGTCCAGGCGGGCGCTTATTGCGGCGGGAAATCGAAATGGGTTTCGAAGAGGTCGGCTAGTTTGCGGCCGAACGCCTCTTCATCGGGACCGGTTACCTGAATGGTAACCTTGGTCCCCTGCTCCATTCCCAGCATGATGCACTCGAGCGCGGAGGTCAGGGTGCAGGTCCCGGCCGGGGCGGTCACAAGAATCTCCCCGGGATAGGCACTGCCTTCCTTCACCAAGATAGCAGAAGGCCGGCAATGGATGCCGGCCTCGTTTTTAACAACAGCCGTTGTCTCAAACATTACATTTCTTCGGCGACGTCCGCAGGTTCTTCCGCGGCCATCTCGTCCATCTCGTCCATCTGGGCGCCTTGGTCTTTTTCGACCTTATCTTCGCGCTGGGCCTGGCGGATCATATCTTCGTAGACCACTTTGTTGTTGAGCGCATAAATATAGGGGCGCGCCACGACACCGCTGCTTTCGCGGCTGGCATCACACTTCTGGACGGCAACGCGCGCGGCTTCTTTGAGGGTGGGCTTGCCGTAGTCGTAGGCATAGGCGAAATCGCCACCGGGATCAACGGCGATAATAAACACCTTATTATCGGGTTGTTCAAAGTAGTCGAGAAGCTTTGCTTGGGCTTCCGGGGGGATTTTCGGAACATAAACCGTGTCGCTGGCACATCCAGCAAGGAAACTTACCACGGCAAAAACAGCAACACTCTTAGCTAACACCTTCATTATCGCCTCCAAATTGTAGGTTATGAGAGACAATCTAAGTATTTAAACCGTCGGAGTCAATCTAGCAAACGAACGAAAACGCGACATCCTTAAACGCCTTTCCCGAATAGCGCCCGCCGAGAACCGTGCCTTTGGCGATCTCCAGCACCTCGGCGTCGGTCTTCACCGAAAAGCGCGGGGTTGCCCCGTAGAGCCAGGAATCCTCCAGATGGCGAGCCCCGAGGGCCTCCAGCTCCCCGGCATCCAGATCGCTTTCATTCCAGCGCTCCGCTTCGCCAGGGCCATACACGTCCATGAAACCGGCCCGCAGTGCGCTTTGGGTGGCCTCGATCTCCAGCCCCAGATTGGCCACTGGGGCCGGCACCGAGGCAATGGCATGGGTTTCGATCCCCGAGAGCATCGGCCCGAGATAGCGCCCCAGCCGCTGCATATCGGCCTTGAGCAACAGCGTTCCGTGGTGCAGCGCCCTTCCCTTGCGGAAGGCGAAGGCATTGCCCGAAAACTTCAACCCGTCCACGCTCAGATTGCTCAGCCCGGTTTTCTCGGCTTTGATTCCGCAGGGTTCCAGCGCCTTGAACACCATGTGGTAGGCATCGCACTCGCAATATTCCTCGCGGCCGGTGATCACGCAATAATTCAGGTTGCCGGCATCGTGGTAGACCGTGCCGCCGCCCGACACCCGCCGCGCCAGCGGAACGCCGTCCGCCGCCATCCGGTCCAGCCGGCACTCACGCCAGGGATTCTGGTTCTTGCCCATCACCACCGCGCACTCGCTGCGCCACAGGAACAGGATCGGCCCGCGGTCCTGCACGCGGTCCATCAGGTATTCCTCAATCGCAAGATTGCGATGCACGTCCATACTCTGGGATTCAACAATCAGCATCTTCAATTCTCTTTTCAGACAGAATCGTTTCGTGGCACAATACGGCATTGCAAACCGAGGAACCGAGAAGCCATTCTTTCACGAAACCATGCCACCTAATAACATGTTAAACATCACCGAACAATTCATCCGCAGAATCCCCAAAACCGATTTGCACCTGCATCTCGACGGCTCGCTGCGACTGCCAACCCTCATTGAAATGGCAAAAGAGCGCAAGGTCGAACTGCCCTCTTTTGAAGAGGACGGACTCAACGAGCTCGTCTTCAAGGAGCGCTACGCCAACTTGGGCGAATATCTCGCCGGCTTCGCCTACACCGTCGGCGTACTGCAGACCGAGGAAAACCTCGAGCGCGCCGCTTTTGAGCTGGCCGAGGACTCGCATGCCGAAGGCGTCCGCTACATCGAAGTCCGCTTCGCCCCGCAACTGCACATCACCCATGGCACCGAAACCGGGGCCATTGTCCGCGCGGTCAACCGGGGCCTTGAAAAGGCAAAAAAACATCTCAACGCCTCGGTGGCCGAAAACGACATGGCCTTCGAATACGGCCTCATCCTCTGCGCCATGCGGCGCTTCAACCGCCAGATGTCGCCCTACTACGACCGGCTCATCGCCCGCGCCGGGAAAACCAACATCCGCTACACCTATGCCCGCGCCTCGCTCGGACTCGTCAAGGAAGCGGTCAAGCTGCGCGACGAAGGGCTGCCCATCGTCGGCTTCGACCTCGCCGGCGAAGAGGCCGGGTTCCCCGCCGTCCACCACAAGGAGGCCTTTCAATACGCCCACCAAAATTTTCTGCGCAAAACCGTTCACGCTGGCGAGGCGTACGGCCCCGAATCCATTTTCCAGGCCATCACCGAGTGCTACGCCAACCGCATCGGCCACGGCACCTTCCTCTTCTCCGAAAAGTCGATCCTGCTCAAGTCGATCAAGGATCCGGCCAAATATATCGGGCAGCTCATCGAATACATCGCCAACCAGCGCATCACCATCGAGGTCTGCCCCACCTCCAACCTCCAGACCATCCCCGAATTCCAGACCCTTCAAGACCACCCGATCCAGCTGATGGTCGACAACGGCCTTTCCGTCAGCGTCAGCACCGACAACCGCCTCGTCTCCCACACCAGCGTCACCAACGAGCTGATGCTGTGCCATCGGCACCTCGACCTCACCGACAGCCAGTTCCGCGACCTCGTACTCGCCGGCTTCAAGCGCTCCTTCTTCCCGGGCCCCTACTCCGACAAGCGAAACTACGTCCGCCGCGCCATCAACCTCTACGACGGCCTCGCCAAGCTTCACTTGGCTTGATTCTGCAACGGGCGGCACCGGCAACCGGCCATTTCGGCCGAAGAACGGTTTCGTTCTTTTTCCATCTAATTTCTATTGGAGCGGATTTTGCGAACCGGTAGCGTCCGGTTTTTCGAATCCAACCCCGAAGGGCATAAACCAATGAGAGCGTATAACTTTTCTGCCGGGCCGGCGATTCTGCCGGAAGAAGTACTCAAAGAAGCGGCCGCCGAACTGGTCGACTACCAGGGCACGGGCATGTCCATCATGGAGATGAGCCATCGCGGAAAAGAATATTCCGCCATCCATGACGAGTGCATCGCCAACATCAAGGAGCTGCTCAACATTCCGGAAGGCTACAGCGTGCTGTTCATGACCGGCGGCGCCTCCAGCCAGTTTGCCCTCATTCCGATGAACCTGCTCGGCGCAGGCGAAACGGCCGACTACACCAACTCCGGCGCCTGGGCGAAAAAAGCGATTCAAGAAGCCCAGTTGCTCGGCAACGTCCATATCGTGGCCGACTGCGGCAAGGAAATCCCCACCCGCGTGCCGACGGCAGACGAACTGAAGCTGACCGACGGTGCGGCCTACCTGCACATCACCTCCAACGAAACCATCTCCGGTGCGCAGTGGAAGGTATTCCCCGAGCACGACTGCCTGATCGCCGATATGTCGTCCGACATCCTCAGCCGTCCGGTCGACGTCTCCAAATTCGGACTGATCTATGCCGGTTCACAGAAAAACCTGGCCCCGGCGGGCATCACCCTCGTCATCATCAAGGACGAGCTGGCCGAGAAATGCCCAGCGACGGTTCCGACCATGATGCGCTACAAGACGCACATCGAAAACAACTCGCTCTACAACACCGTGCCGACCTTCCCGGTCTACATCCTCTGCCTCGTCACCCGCTGGCTCAAGGCCAAGGGCGGGCTCGAAGGCATGCAGAAGATCAACGACGAAAAGGCCGCCAAGCTCTACGACTGCATCGATAGCTCCGACTTCTACAAAGGCACCGCCGTCAAGGAATTCCGTTCCACCATGAATGTCACCTGGCGCCTGCCGACCGAAGAGCTCGAAGCCGAGTTCATTGCCGAAGCCGCCAAGCAGAACCTCAAGACGCTCAAGGGCCACCGCTCCGTCGGCGGCATCCGCGCCTCGATCTACAACGCCTTCCCGACCGAGGGCGTCGACGCGCTGGTCGCGTTCATGAAGGCGTTCGAAGCCAAACATTCGTAGACAGAACACCGACAGGACGAAGCTCCGCATTCCCCAACCCGGAACCATTTGTTTCGGGCTGGGGCAATTCGCATAGCGCCGCCGCACCCGTGCAGTTTTACGCACGACTCCATCTGAATTGATGAATCCTCCAGCGCCCCGCAACGGGCGCTTTTTTTTGTGCCCCCAATAGCCGGACGCATTCCCAACCGCCTTGCATAAAGGCATTTAGTGATACCCTTACAAACCTATTTCTTTTTGCGGAAAGCAATCTGGACAAGTCGTCCGGGGCGCGTTAGTACCGACGTGTCGGAACGAAGGAGAACACATGTAGAATCGAATTCATCAGCCCAAAGGGCGGCACGGGGAGAGAGACCATGAAAGCACGAACATTGAGCATTCCGCTGTTGATCGCGACCTTATCCATTGCAGCCACAACCTGGTTGCAGGCAGCGCCATCGCTGCCCATCACCGAACCGCCCGTCATATCGACTTACCCGGACGGCCCGCGCTCCGATCCCGGCTCCACCAACGGCCAATGGTTTATTGCCAAC
>NZ_JBFJYW010000070.1:0-13785 GCF_041622395.1 Pontiella sp.
GCGATTTCCAATCCTTGGAAGTCGAATCCGACCGCAAACTCCCGTTGGTCAAAACAGCCGACATCAAGACAGGAAAGATTGATTGGCTTGGGCATGGGGTCGTGAATCCGTTCAACGATGATGGCTCGCTAGTCGATCTGGCGAAGTATCCCCTGCTTGCGGCCTATCTCGAAACCAACGTTGACGCGATCAAGCGCCGCAACTGCGCCCAGCGCAATCCGAACAACTGGTACCGCACCATCGACCGCATCACCCCCAGCCTCGTAAACAAACCGAAGCTTTTAATCCCCGACATCAAGGGCGACGCCCACGTCGTGCTGGACGAAGGCAGCTTTTACCCGCACCACAACCTCTACTACATCACGTCCGACGAGTGGGATCTTCCGTCTCTGCAAAAAGTGCTCGAATCCGGCATTGCCCGCCTATTCGTATCGCTTTATTCCACCCAGATGCGCGGTGGATTCCTGCGTTTCCAAGCGCAATACATCCGGCGCATCCGACTTCCAAAATGGAGCGATGTCCCGGAACACATCAAAACCATCCTCGCCGAAGAATCCAATCCGGACATTTGCAACGAAGCGGTTTTTGATCTCTACCGGTTAAACCCCGAAGAGCGCGAGGCCATCGCAACCCAACCCTGAAGGTTTACCCATGAGCATTGATCTCGCCGACTACGACCAGCTGGCCAAGAAAGCCATCCGCTCCTTTTGGAAAACGAGAACCCAGGCAAAGCAAACGCAAAAGGATTCTGGGAAGTCCGACCAAGGCGAACGCGCCAACGTAACGTCCGGCAAGAACCTGGACGAATTCCTGAAGCTGATCGAAGCCATTGTGAAAGCGAATGGATTGAAGAACGCGGACATCCATCTGGAACGGCGCACCCTGACACTGCCTGGTTATTTTCGACCAACCAAACTCTGGGACATGCTTATCCTGAATAACGGACGGCTGGTTGCCGTCATAGAACTCAAGAGCCATGTTGGGCCTTCATTCGGCAACAATTGCAACAACCGGGCAGAAGAAGCCATTGGAAGTGCGAATGATCTTTGGACGGCCTACCGGGAAGGAGCTTTTGGCAAACAACCCAAGCCATTCCTTGGCTGGCTGATGCTCGTGGAAGACTGCGAGAAGTCACGCTGTCCCGTCAACAGCAAGGAACCTCACTTTCCCGTCTTCCAAGAATTCCAAACCGCATCCTATGCGGAACGCTACGATCTGCTTTGCCAGAAGCTCGTCCAAGAAAACCTTTACACCGCCGCAACAACTATCCTTTCACCACGAAGCGCAAAAACCACTGGCAAGTACAGCGAACTATCCGAATTAACCGGTCTAAAGAACTTCCTCATCACGCTTGCCGGACACATTTCAGCGGAAGCCGCAAGATGATAAGCGGAATTGGAAAACTACTGAAAGTCGGTGCGAAGCTGGGGAAGCCGTTTGCTGTGAAGGTGGCGGGAGAGGCGTTTGAAAATATGGTACCGGGCGGTGACCTCGGGATGGATGTCGGCAAGGCGCTTTTGTCGAATCTGATGAGTGGCGATGCGCCCGAGACCGTAGCGGCAGGGATCAGGAATCTTTCCGATGAGGACTACAACAAACTGGCCGAGCTGGTGGTGGATGTTTTGACGCTGGCGGAAGTTGCGGCTCAGGCGCGAATGGACGGAGAAATTGATCCCGAAGAAACGGAAGCGGTTTTTGATTCGATCGATGAGCTACGTCAGGGAGCCGAAGGGGTGCTGGAAGCATTTTAGCCCAAATCAGGGAATGGAACCACTGATGAACTCAGATGGACACTGATAGAGTTTGTTCCGCTCACCCGCCGGAGCAAGAACCTGTTCTGCATATCCTGTTGATGAATCTGTGTTTATCGACAATTGATCGCGATTCGTTCGCAATGGCTACCTGTGGTTCATTTACTTTTCTAGGTTTAGATTTTTGCCCGCAGATCTTGCCGCGGATCCGGACGTTAAATATTGAGACTCCAGTGGCACGGACGAATTGCCCCGAGAACTCAAAGCCATAGCGTTATCCCCTTTACACGCCCTGCCGGACGGGCAAAAAAAAACCGCCCCGGAACTGGAGCGGTTTTTCGAATCGGCGGAACGTCCGACTAGCGGGAGTAAAACTCGACGACCTGCGAGATTTCGCAGACGACCGGGATTTCTTCCATGTTGGGCAGACGGTTGAGTTCAGCCGTGAGCTCCTTGTCGTTCGCCGTGATATAGTCAGGGGTCTTGGCGACCTGCTGGGCCAGAACGAACGAGTCGAGGTCCTTGGATTTTTCGCGAACGGTAACCTTGTCGCCGATGCGCAGGGAGTAGGAAGGAATGTTCACTTTCTTTCCGTTTACGCGGAAGTGGGCGTGGGAAACCATCTGGCGGGCCTGGTAGATCGAACGGGCCATGCCGGCGCGCAGAACAACCGCGTCGAGACGGCATTCGAGCATCTGCATCATCACTTCACCGGTGTTGCCCGGCTTGCGGGCGGCCTTTTCGAAGACGCCGCGAAGCTGCTTTTCGCTCATGTTGTACTGGTAGCGCAGACGCTGCTTTTCGGTCAGCTGGCGACCGTAGTCGGACTGCTTGCCGCGGCGGCGGTTCGGGCCGTGCTGGCCCGGCGCGTTCGGCCGGCGTTCCAGGAACTTTTCGGATTTCGGGGAAAGCGCGATGCCGAGGCGACGCGCCTTTTTGATTTTCGGTCCAGTATATTTCATTTCTATTCCTTTCGATTCCCGCGTGCATCCCTGCAAATTAAGCCGGTCTTACCGGCCGCCCGTCAGGATTTTTCGAATCCGGGCGCTCGCCCCGCGTCGTGCGGCATTTGTTTCGTTTGGCGATGATCCTTCGGTCAGGATTCCGTTTTACGGGAAAACAAGCGGGCATTTATATAGAATCGCCCCGTCGAGTCAACCCCGTTTGCCCGCAAAGTTTTGCACGGATTGGAGGACGGGGGGCTTCTTCCGCCGGGCCGGCGCGGGCCACGGTTTCGAAACCGAAAGCCCCCGCTCCCCGGCGATCGGAGCCGGAGGTCAAACCTGCTTTGAGCGGTAGGACTCGACTTCCCAGTTTTCGATGAACTCGCGCTGGGCGTCGGTCATATAGTTGATGCCGCCGAAGGCCCGGGCAAGCTGCATGACCAAGGCCCCGTCCTGCGCCAATTCCAGCGCGAGGTCGGCGTTCTTCTGCGAGTTGCCGATGCCGTAGATGCGCTCGCCGTTCACGATCACCTTGGGCGCATAGCCGCGCTCGGCCTTGTAGGCCTCCGCGCCCTCGGTCGTCAGCGTTCTGCCCGCATAGGGGAACGCCTTGGAATAGACGAGGTGGTCGGGCGTGATCGGCCCCGGGGCAACGGCGAACATTCCGCTCGAAGCAATGAAGGCCGCGTCGGCACCGAAGACCGATTTGATCTTTTGCTCCATCTCGGAGGAAAGCGGCGCTTTCGCAACATTCAAGGTCAGGAAGATTCCGGCCTTGGTGTATTCGGCATTGAGCGTATCCATGACGCGCTTGTAGAGCGCACGGATTTCGTCGGGCGTGTCGGCGGCAATGAAGATGCCGTGGTTCTGCAGCATCAGCAACGCGGGTTCTTTGCCGTTGGCGGCCTTGTAGGCCTCGATGCGTTCGCGCACTTCCATGCAGAGCGTGTAGCCGGGATCGATATATTCCACCCAGAGCGCCTCCGGGAAAAGCCGTTCGCAGGCGGCCTGGCCCTCCTTGGCGCAGGAGAGCCCGTTCACCAACGCCGGATGCGTGTGCACCACGAACTTGGCTTCGAACACGTTGTGCAGCGGCGCCTCGACCGAAGGACGGCCCGCGTCGTTTTCAACGGCGGCGGCCATCATGTTTTTCACCAGCTCCTCGCGGGCGGTGGCTTCGGCGGGCGTTTCGACCGTGTAGAGTTCGTTGATTTTCGCGCGGTTCATGGCCACGAAGGTTTCGGTGGTCAGTCCGCCCAGCGTCGTGCCGGAGGGCTTGACCCACAGCGTGGTCTCGTTTTTGACGGAGGTATTGCCTCCCCCGCCCTTCACATAGGCGTCGCTTCCAAATTCGTGCGACAATTCAACAATGGTTTCCAGATCGGTCATGGATTTCTCCGGGTTGTCAGGTCTAAAAGGTGTTCGGTCGAAGGGCCAAGGTCGGAACGCGCGTGACGTTCGACCGTTGACCTTCCGACCGGCGACCCAAGAGCCTACAGGGCGGCTTTATAGATGGCGATCGCGTCTGCGAGCGTCATGTCGCGCGGGTTGCCCGGCGCGCAGGGATCGACCAGTGCCAGCTCGGCCATGGTCTGCAGCTTGTCTTCGCCGACGCCGAGCTCCTTGAGGCCGGACGGAATGCCGACATCCTTGCTCAGCGCTTCGATGGCGGCAATGGCGGCGGCGTTGGCGGCCGCGGTATCCATGCCGGCCGTATCGACGCCCATGGCTTCGGCGACCTTGCGTAGCTTGTCGCCGCAGGCGGGCGCGTTGAAGCGGATGACGTGCGGCAGCAGGACGGCGTTGCAGACGCCGTGCGGCAGGTTGTAGATGCCGCCGAGCTGATGCGCCAGCGAGTGGACCACGCCGAGTCCGCAGTTGCTGAACGACATGCCCGCAACGAACGAACCGTAGGCCATCTTGGAACGCGCCTCGATGTCGTCGCCCTTGGCCACGGCATCGCGCAGGCTTTCGGAGATCAGCTTGATCGACTCCAGCGCCAGCGCATCGGTCAGGCGATAGGCGCCCTTGGTGATGTAGCCCTCGATGGCGTGCGTCAGCGCGTCCATGCCGGTGGCGGCGGTGAGCGCGGCGGGCTTGGCCACCATCAGCTCCGGATCGTTGACGGCAATGGAGGCCA
Source organism: Pontiella sp. (assembly GCF_041622395.1). NCBI lineage: Bacteria > Pseudomonadati > Kiritimatiellota > Kiritimatiellia > Kiritimatiellales > Pontiellaceae > Pontiella > Pontiella sp. Next base: position 4,836 of record NZ_JBFJYW010000070.1, read on the forward strand.
GGCAGTTCTTGTCGACCATCACCATTTTCACGTGGCGATCTTCATCGGTGATCACGTAGTTGATGGTGACGTCGGATGCGGTGCCGGCGGTGGTGTTGATCGAAACGATCGGCAACCCCTTCTTGGCGGATTTGAACACGCCCTCGTAGTCGCGGATGTCGCCGCCGTTGGTGGCGAGGATCGAGATGGCCTTGGCGGTGTCCTGCGGCGAACCGCCGCCGAGCGAGACGATGGAGTCGCAGCCGTTTTCCTTGAGTACGGCCAGTCCGGCGTTGACGTTGGCGCAGGTCGGGTTCGGTTGTACGCCGTCGTAGAGCGCGTAGTCGACCCCGGCGGCGTCAAGCACGTCGGTCAGTTTCTTGACCACGCCCAAATCGCCCAGCACCTTGTCGGTGACCAGCAGCGATTTAACGCAGCCCATCGCTTTGATTTCATTTCCAACGTCGGCCAGTACCCCCGGCCCGATCATGCTCATGGCCGGCATGAAATAAGTTCTTTTCTGCAACATTTTGAATATTCCTCTCTGACTAAAGGTTAAACGCTTCGCAAAGCTCGTCGATGGTTTCCTGCGACATGGCGATATGGCCGCCAATGGGCTGGCTGTCGATGATCGCCTCGGCGGAACACTCCAGCACTTCCAACTGGTCGAACGCGGAAAGGATATCCTTGCCGACCACCATGACGCCGTTGTTTTCCAGCACGGCGGCCGGATTCTTCAGCGTCAGGGTTTCCGCCAGTTTGTCGTAATTGTTGAACGACGATTCGAACGGCAGCAACGCCACATCGCCGACGAAGACATAGCTTTCGGGGATGGTGTAGGTGTCGACCTTCTTGTTCACGATACTGAACGAAAGGGCGTTGACCGGCTGGGCGTTGACGATGCACTGCACGTCGGGATTGGCTTCGTAGATGGCGCGGTGCGCGTGCAGGGCGCGGCTCGGCTTCTTGCCGATCTGCTTTTTGCCCTTGCGGATCATCACCAGATCTTCGGGCCCGATCATGTGGCGGTCGAGCGGATACGGCGTGATCAGGAACGAGTCGGCGTCGATGCGGGCCGAGAAGGTGCCGGTGGCGCCGGTCAGCAGGCGCTGGCGGTAGCCGCGTTGCACGAACCTGGCCAGCTCGCAGCGCAGTTCCTTTTCCTTGATGCACATCATGTCGGTGTTGTAGTCGAAGGCTTCGAGCTTGTAGTAGCTCTTCTGCTGCATCTGGATCTGCTCTTCGGAAAGGAAGGTCGGCTCGCCGATCATGGCCGCCTTGATGAGCGCCTTGGCGCAGAGCTCAAGCGACTCGAAGCGGTTGAAGGCGTCCTGCAGGTTCTGGCCGCCGCAGCAGACGCCGTGGTTTTCGAGGATGACGCTGTCGTAGCCCTTCTTGAACTCCTCGGCGATCTTTTCGCCGAGGTCGGCGCTACCCGGTACGCCGTAGGGGGCGAAACCGACGATGCCGTTGGAGTTCCAAGCCGTGGGGAATGCTTTCGTTTCCGGCACCTTGTGGGCGCAGCTGAACGCCACCAGCGCCATCGGGTGCGCATGCACCACCGAGCGGATGTCCGGACGCGCTTCGTAGACCGCTTTGTGGAACGGGAATTCCGAGGACGGCGGATGGCGCCCCTCGATGGTACCGTCCTTGCGGACGCAAACGATATCCTTCGGCGTCATTTCGCCCTTGTCGATGCGGGCGGGCGTGATCCAGATATCGCCGTTTTCGTCCAGGATCGACAGGTTGCCGCCGGACGTCGTGGTCATTTTGTAGTTATAGATACGTTCCAGCGTAAGCGCCAGTTCGTCGCGGGGATGCATGTATTCGTATTTCATTTTTTTTCCAGTAGTTGGGTTAACGAATCGGGAATTACCTATCGATAAAAAGGAACCTAATCATCGCGCGGGCAACTTTCGTTCGATACGCGAACGGTATATTCCATACATCGGGCCGCGACGCGCTGGCGGCGGGCCTATCCGCGGGCGGAAAGCACGCTGGATTCGTAGGCTTCCATGTCGGAGATCCAAGCGGCGCCGACGGGCACCCCGGCCTTTTCGCAAAGCATGTCCCAAACCGCCGCGAACGGCATCGACTTGAACTCTTCCATCAGCGCCAGGCGCTGGGCGTTCTTGCCTTCGGCTTCGTAGGCCTGCAGCTGGGCGGTCGGATCGAGCAGCGCGTAGAGGATGCCCTTGCGCGCCGCGCGGGTGCCGGTCACATAGGCGCCGATGCGGTTGATCGAGGCATCGAAAAAGTCGAGTGCAACGACGACGCGGTCCCAAACGTTGCCGCGCTGGATTTCGAGGAAGACGTTTTTGAGGTCGTCGTTGAAGAGCGTGACGTGGTCGGAGTCCCAGCGGATCGGGCGGCTGACGTGCAGCAGGATCTTGTCCATGAATTGCAAGTGGCTGGAAATCTTGCCATGGATCGTTTCGGTCGGGTGGAAGTGGCCCATGTCCATGCAAAGGCCCATGCCGCGGCTGATGGCATAGTCGGAGCAGAACTCGCCGGAGCTGACGACATACTCTTCCGAGCCGATGCCGAAGAGCTTACTTTCGATGAAATCGACGCACTTGGTTTTATCGACGGAGTCGTCGGCCATGATTTCGTCGTAGGACTTCGCCATGCGGGCGCGGGGGCCGAAGCGGTCGGCCGGGATATCCTTGGAGCCGTCGGGCGTCCACCAGTTGACGTAGCAGGGCGAACCCTGCGCTTCGGCCATGGCTTCGGCGATTTTGCGGGCGGCTTTGCCGTGGCGCACCCAGAAGGCGCGCACCGCTTCGTCGCGATTGGAGAGCGTGAAGCCGTCCTCGGCCTTGGGATGCGCGAAAAAGGTGGGGTTGAAGTCGAGGGCGATGCCCTGCTGCTGGGCCCAGTCCATCCACTTTTGGAAACAGGCCGGGGTCATTTCGTCGCGATCGACGAAGTCGGCGGTTTCGGAATAGCAGGCATGCACGTTGACGCGCTGCTTGCCGGGGATCAGCGACATGGCCATTTCGAGGTCGGCGCGGGCTTCCTCGCCGTTGCGAGCGCGGCCGGGATAGTTGCCCGTCGCCATGATGCCGCCGCCGTCGAGCCCGGCCGGCTTGGTTTCGAACCCGGCCACGTCGTCCGCCTGCCAGCAGTGCAGGGAGATGGCCAGGTCCATTGCCTGCTCGATGGCCGCGTCGGTGTCGATTCCGAAGGCGGCATAGCGCGCCTTCGCCAGTTCGTATGCTTTTTCTACGCTCATGTTCTCTCTCCTTGGTTTTAAAACGATGCTCGCACGCGCGACGCGGTTGGCGGCGACCCCGTGTCGGCCCATGGCCGCAACGCCGTTGCACGAGGATGCGGAACCTAGCGCATTGCCGCGCGCGCCGCCTTGACGATCCCGACAATCCATAGCACGATCCGGCCATGGTCAAACCGCCGCCAGAACCGGACAACAAACTGCAAAAGCAGGATTTTTTCGAGGACCCCACCCTGCCGCTGCAGGTTTATATCCGCGATCCGCAGCCGGAGTTCCCGGTGCATAGCCACGGATTCGACGAGCTGGTGATCATCCTGAAGGGAACCGCCCGGCATGTGATCGACGGGCAGGAGTTCCTGGTCCGGGCCGGCGATGTGTTTGTCGTCTCGCCGAATTTGGAACACCAATATCGCGAAATGCACGGATTGGCGCTGGCGAACATCCTCTTCGATTCGGCGGCGCTGGCGATGGAGCAATGGGATATCCGCGCGCTCCCCGGCTTCCACGCCCTGTTTTCCCTCGAGCCCACCTTCCGCACGCAGCACAATTTCAGAAGCCGCCTCCAGCTACCGGAACAAAAGCTGGACAAGGCGAACGGGCTGGTCCGGGAGTTGTCGCGCGAGACCGAACAGCGCAATCCGGGTTACCGCGTCATGGCGCGCGGGTTGTTCATGCAACTGGCCGTAATGCTGTCGCGGGCCTATTCCACCACCCCGACCGAGGAGTCGATCGGCCTGCTGCGCATCGGCGACGCGATCGCCCACATCGAAACCAACTTTGCGGAAAAGATCACGCTCGACGAACTCGCCGCGAAATCGCACCTCTCGAAACGGCACTTCACCCGCGTCTTCCAGGAGTGCATTGGCCGGAGCCCGATCGACCACCTAAAACACGTCCGCTGCAAAAAGGCGGCGGAACTGCTGAGGGGAACCGGGCGCACCATCACCGACATCGCGTTCGATTGCGGCTTTTCGGACAGCAACTATTTCACCCGCTGTTTCCGGCAAACCATGAGCGCCACGCCGCGGCAATACCGGGAGAAAAACGGGGACATCGGCACAATTCAGGGATGAAACGGCATTTACCGGCGTCTTTTAAACAACCAAAGAACAAGGGAGCAACGATGGTTAAACAAATTCTTTTGGCACTGCTGGCATGCGGAGCGGTCTGGGCCGCGCCGCCGAACATCGTGTACATCAACGCCGACGATCTGGGCGTGATGGATGTGGGGTTCAACAACCCCAAATACAACACGCCGAACATCGACCGGCTGCGGGCCGAAGGGATGCTGTTTACCGATGCGTATGCCCCGGCGGCCAACTGCGCCCCCAGCCGCGCCTGCGTGATGAGCGGGCAATACGGACCGCGCCACGGCGTCTACACGGTCGGAAATTCCGACCGCGGAAATGCCAAAACCCGCAAGATCGTCCCGATCAGAAACACCGAACATCTCGACCCGGGAATCATGACCATGGCCGATGCGCTGAAAGCCGGCGGCTATAAAACCATCCATCTCGGCAAGTGGCATGCCGGCGACGATCCGCGCCAACAGGGGTTCGACGTCAACATCGGCGGCAACGGCTCCGGCAGCCCGACGGGGGGCTATTTTACCCCCTTCAAGGGCGGGACGATGACGGAATACAACGCGAAGTATCCCGCCGGCACCCACCGGGTGGACATCTTTGCGGACGAAGCCATCAAGTTTATGCGCGAGAACCGAGACCAACCGATGTTCGTGCACATGGCCTACTACTCGGTGCACTCCAAGCTGGAACCCGTGCCGGAGTTCGTCGGGAAATACAAAGACAAGGGCGTCCACGCCGTCTACGCCTCCATGATCGAAAAGATGGACCAGGGCATCGGCCGGATCCTCGACGAAATCGAGGCGCTGGGATTGAAGAACAACACGTTGGTGCTGTTTACGTCCGACAACGGCGGCATCCGCAAAACCTCCAGCCAGAAGCCCTATCGCTCCGGCAAGGGCTCCTATTTCGAGGGCGGCATCCGCGAACCCATGGTGGTCCGATGGCCCGGCAAAGTGGCCCCGAACTCAACCTGCCGCGTTCCCGTGATTGGCATCGACTTTTTCCCCACCTTCCTCGACGCGGCCGGACTTCCAATGCCGGCAAGCAAGATCCTCGACGGCGCGAGCCTGCTGCCGTTGCTCACCCAAAGCGGGCCCATTGCAGAACGCACGCTATTCTGGCATTTCCCGATCTACCTGCAGGCCTACGCCGGGATCGATGACGACTCGCACGATGCGCTCTTCCGCACCCGCCCGGGCTCGGCCCTGCGCCAGGGCCAATGGAAGCTCCACGAATATTTCGAGGACGGTCGCCTGGAGCTCTACGATCTCGGAAGCGACTTGGGCGAGCGCAGCAACGTGGCCGACCGCTACCCCGAAAAGGCGCAGGAACTGCATCGGCTGCTCGAAAAGTGGCGCGCCGAAATGAACGCCCCCGTCCCAACGGAACCGAACCCGCAATACGACCCCCAGGCACAAGCGAAGTCCAAGAAAAATAAATAAGGCAAGCAGGGCGCTGCCCCCGCCCCGGCAAGGGAAAACGGCAACGCCGCGGCTGCCCGGGCAAGCGCCCGGGACCTGCCGGCAAAAAAAACGCACGAAGCGGGTTGACTCGCCCGCGCGCCCTGCGTATAAAGCTCATCTTTTCCGGGGGATTAGCTCAGCTGGGAGAGCGTTTGAATGGCATTCAAAAGGTCGTCGGTTCGATCCCGATATCCTCCACCAACTTAGAAGGGCTTGCAGAAATGCAAGCCCTTCTTTTTTTACCCAGGATCGGAATCCGGCGCCACGGCGGAGCCTGCCCTGGTGCCCCAGTAGTCCAGGCCACCGCGCCCCATTGTTTGGCGCAAATCCCGATTCCCCTTTTCCCCGGCAAGGAGTACAAGGTACCCATGCAACTACAGGTTCAGGGAAAGATCACGAAATGGGACGACGAAAAGGGCTTCGGCTTTATCACTCCGCGATCGGGAGGCGCCGGCGTCTTCGTCCACATCAACGCCTTCAGGCACGGGGCGCGGAAACGGCCGCAACCCGGCAACATCGTGTATTACTCCCTGTCGACGGATAAACAGGGGCGCATTTGCGCGGCCAATGTGAAGCTCCAAGGGAAACATCAATACAGCCCAAAACGCTCGGGGAAGAAAATGGCGGCCTTCGTTTTCGTTGCCCTCTTTTTTGCCACGCTCGCCCTCTTGACGTTTGTCTTGCAACGAATCCCGCGCTTCGCCATCGCCCTTTACGCCGTCGCCAGCTTGGTCACGTTCGTGGCCTACGCGATCGACAAATCGGCGGCGCGCCACGACCGCTGGCGGACACCGGAATCCACCCTGCACGCGATGTCGCTACTCGGCGGATGGCCGGGCGCCCTCCTCGCCCAACAGGCCCTGCGGCACAAATCGCGGAAAAAGGAATTTCGCTGGGTTTACATCGGCACGGTGCTGTTGAATGTCGCCGTCACCGCATGGCTGGTCTCCCCGGGCGGCCCCGAAACCGCGCAGACGTTTTTCGATCAGCTGCTCAAGATCTTCGGTCGCTAAAGCCAACCCCCGGAACCTCGTTCCGCAGGACGGGCACCGCGAGAGGTCCAAGCATAAAAAAAGCGTCGTTCCGGGAAAACGACGCTGAAAAAATGGTCGGGGCGACTGGATTGTTTCACCCCTTCGGGGACTTTCGCAGGCTCAAGTCTCGCTGCGCGTCGAACCGGCTTCGCTGGTTCTAATCCAGTCCGGGCAAAAAAAAAGCGTCGTTCCGGGAAAACGACACTAAAAAAATGGTCGGGGCGACTGGATTCGAACCAGCGACTTCTACGTCCCGAACGTAGCGCTCTACCAGGCTGAGCCACGCCCCGATTGACCAAAGAAGTGCGTAGTGTACGAATCGGCGTTTAAATGGCAAGCGGGAAACTACATGTTTTTTTGCCGCGCCTGAGAATCCCCAAGAAAACCGCTTCGAAACCGGTCCAAGCCACCGAAAAACGGCGCTTGGCCTAAAGCGATTTCGCTGCGGAGGATGTGGAAAAAAACATTATGCGGCAGGATCGGTGTCCATCGGAGTTCATCAATGGTTCCATTCCCGGATTAAGGCTTAACCCTCCGGCGGGCCGGAAAACCATCCGGACCCCAAAGTAAAAAGGCGCCCCTTGCGGGACGCCTTTTGCAGATTCGTTGAAGAATCGGTTACCAGAAGATCACGTAGAGCGCGACGGTCAGCGCACACACCGCAATACCGGCATAGAGGGCGCCTTTCGACGTGGTCAGATCCATGGTGGTGTTGTGGGCGAAGACGACCTTTTCCTGACGGAAGATCATGCCGTAGATCCACATGATGAAGAGCACGATCAGCAGCGAGAAGGACATCGCGTAGAGGAAGTTGAATTCCCCCCACTGGGCAGGCCAGCAATTCGCACCGAACCACTTGCTGCGAAGGACGCCGTAGACGATCGGATTGGCCAGCAGCCCGATAACACCGGCCCACTTGGCGGAGGTGCGGTTGAGCAGCCCGTAGATGAACACCGCCAGAATACCGGTGGAGACATAGCCCTGGAATTCCTGGATGAAGGCAAACACGCTGCTGTTGTTGGCCAGCATCGGCGCGGCCAAACAACCCACCACCACGAAGACGCCGATGAAGATACGGCCCATGGTAACGAGCTTGAACTGGGTCGCCTGCTTGTCGATATAGCGCGAGTAGACGTCCATCGTCAGCAGGGTGGATGCGGCGTTAAGCACCGCCGCCAGCGAGGAGACGATCGCGCCCAGCAGCGCGGCAATCACGAAGCCGAGAATACCCTTGTTGCGGGGAATCAGCTTGGTGATCAGCAGGCCGAGGGCCGAGTCGTACTTGTAGGAGTTGAGCGCGACGATCTCGACGTTGCCGCCATTGCGAGCGGTGACGGTCTGGTTGTAGGCGTCGAGTTCCATGGCTTTTTCCGGATGGGCAACCGCCCATTTGGCATCCAGCTTGAAGATCTGGCTGGAAGCGGGATTGGCGGCGGCCTGTTCGTAGACGGCCCACTGGTCGCCGGCATTCGCTTCCATGTCCTTGCTGAACAAGTTGAAGGCAATGATGCCGGGAATGACGATGACAAAGGGAACGACCAGCTTGAGGAAGCCGGCGAGGACCAGACCCTTCTGGCCTTCGGCGAGAGAGGCGGAACCGAGAATACGCTGGGTGATGTACTGGTTAAGACCCCAGTAGTAGAAGTTCGGAATCCAGATGCCGAGCAGCAGGATGGGCCAGGGCATCGTGGGGTTGCTGCCCATGTGCATGGCCGACTCGTTCAGGTGCGCGAACTTGTCCATGACGCCGGCACCTTGTTCGATCGTTGCGCTTGCCCCGGTGGAGGTGACGAGTTCAGCAACCTCGGAACCGCCGAGGGCATTGAAGGCGAAATAGGTGATGACACCGCCGCCGATGATCAGCGCGGTTCCTTGCAGCAGGTCGGCCCAGGCGCAGGCTTTCAACCCGCCCACGGCCACGTAGATGGCGGCCATCATGCCCAGGGCCCAGCAGGCGCCGGCCAGCGAGAGGTTGACATCGTAGGCGAACATCAGCTGCTTGAGGGTGAGGGCCCCGGCGTAAATCACGCCGATCAAGCTGACGCCGATGAGGATGAGCATCATGGAGAGCGTCATGATCAGACGCGCCCAGTGGTTGTAGCGCAGTTCGAGGAATTCCGGGATGGTGGTGATGCCCGAGCGCAGGAAGTAGGGCAA